>CAMOYN010000005.1 GCA_946630035.1 uncultured Lachnospiraceae bacterium | reverse complement strand
CCAAAACTGACGGTTCCATCCGCTTCACCGCGGATCAGCTCCTTAACTGCAGACATTCTGATGTCCTCCTGTATTGAAAATCTATAACTATCGTAAACGCATTTACAAAATGCGTTTACGATAAACACTCCGTGAGGATGCGCACGGATTCGCCAAGGAATATGCTGCGTTCGCAGCGCGAATCCGGCGCAGGAAATGAAACCAAACGCAAGCGTTTTGTTCATTTCCTATAAAAGTACCTTGTTTCCTTATGGTTCCGTTTTCACTTTTTTCATCGCTTTCAGGGATATTTTCCCCTGTATCAGCGACACATTTACCGTATCACTGTCGTGAATCCGGCCGGCGAGCATCTCTTCCGCCAGAGCATCCTCCAGTTCTTTCTGCAGAGTCCGCCGCAGGGGACGGGCTCCGTATTTCGGATCGTATCCCCGGGTAATCAGATAATCTTTTGCCTCAGGGCGAAGCCGGAAGGTAATCCCCCGGGATGCCTTCAGTTCCTGATTCATTCGCGCAAGCAGAATTCCCAGTATCTCCTTCATATCCTCTTTGGTCAGAGAACGGAACACGATCGTCTCATCGATCCGGTTCAGGAATTCCGGGCGGAACAGACGTTTTACCTCTTCCATCACACCGCTTTTCATCCGTTCATGATCTGCCTGAGAATCTTCCTTGCCGCCGAATCCCAATCGTTTGGGAGCGGCGATCCGCTCGGCACCGGCATTGCTGGTCATGATCAGGATAGTATTTTTAAAGTTGACCGTCCGCCCCTGGGCATCCGTCACCCGTCCGTCATCCAGGATTTGGAGAAGAACATTGAATACATCCGGGTGTGCTTTTTCGATCTCATCGAAGAGGATCAGGGAATAAGGATTTCTGCGGACTTTCTCACTGAGCTGACCGCCCTCCTCATAACCCACATATCCGGGCGGTGATCCCAGGAGTCGGGAAACCGTATGCTTCTCCATGTATTCTGACATATCTACACGGATCATGGCTGACTCCTGACCGAAAACGGCTTCCGCCAGAGCCTTGCAGAGTTCGGTCTTTCCTACACCGGTCGGCCCCAGGAACAAAAAAGATCCCACCGGACGTCCCGGGTCTGACAGACCCATACGTCCGCGGCGAACTGCCTTGGCCACTGCGCTTACCGCTTCTTCCTGGCCGATGACCCTTTTGCGCAGGACGCTTTCCAGTTTCTGAAGTCTCTCCCCTTCTTTTTCTGTAAGACGCTTCAGCGGTATCTTTGTCCATCCGGACACGACATCCGCCACATCCTCTTCCCGCACCTCGGGGCATCGTTCGCCGCCATGCTGCTGCCTGCGAAGCCGGTCCCGCTTCCGGTCAAGGCTCTCCTGCGCCTGTTTGAGTTCCGGCAGCTGATCAAACTGTTGAGTACGGATCAGTTCTTCCCTCCGCAGTTCCAGTTCTTCTATCTGCTTTGCCAGATCGGCATTCCGGCGGGAATCCTCCCCCGCCCGGATCTGACTGGCAGCGGCAGCTTCATCCAGTACATCCAGCGCTTTATCCGGCAGGAAACGATCCCCCACATACCGGGCCGACATCTGTACGGCCGCCGTGATCGCTTCATCCAGTATCCGGACACCATGATGGTTCTCATAGCGGTTTTTCAGCCCCCGCAGAATTTCTTCCGTCTCGGCCACGGTGGGTTCTTCCACCATAACCGGCTGGAACCGCCGTTCCAGTGCCGCATCTTTTTCGATGTGCTTTCGATACTCTTCTACCGTGGTTGCTCCGACCAGCTGAACCTCTCCCCTGGACAGGGCCGGTTTCAGGATGTTCGCGGCATCCAGGCTGCCTTCCGCTCCTCCGGCTCCGATCAGGGTATGAATTTCATCCATAAAAAGAATGATGCCGCTGTCTCCTCCGGCTTCCGCAATCACCCGCTTGATCCGCTCTTCAAATTCGCCTCTGTACTTGGTCCCTGCCACCATACCGGCAAGATCCAGTGCCAGCAGTCTCTTTCCTTTCAGCGGCTGTGGCACGTCACCCGCCGCCATCCTTGCCGCCAGTTTTTCCACAATCGCGGTTTTTCCCACTCCGGGTTCTCCCATCAGGCAGGGATTGTTTTTGGTTCTCCGGCTCAGTATGGTGATCAGCCGGCGAATTTCCTTTTCTCTGCCAATGACAGGATCCAAGCGTCCGGAGGCAGCCAGTGCGGTAAGATCGCGGCTGAACCGTTCCAGGACGGAAGTTCCCCGCGAGGCCCGCTCTTCCTCTTCCCGAAGCACCGAAGCATCCGCTCCCATCGCTTCCAGAAGTTCGTTCCTCAGCTGCTCATAACCGATTTCCATCGTATTCAACAGCCGGAGAGCGGCACAGTCCCCCGCATACATCAGCGCCAGCAGAATGTGATCGCTGCCGATCCGCTCCTGATTCTGTTTTCCGGCCAGTCTTGCTGCTTCGTCCAGGGCCGACACGGCTTTCGGGGAAAGCGGCCGTTTTTCCTGACGGCCGCTTTTTGCTTCCGGTGCAATCAACTGCTGCACCAGTCCGGTCACTTTCTCATCTGTCACCTTCTGTATTTCCAGAACCGACTTCGCCATGCACTCCGTGCGGAGAATTCCCAGCAGCAGATGTTCTGTACCAATATAACTCACACCCAGCCCCGCTGCGGCTTTCTCTGCCTCTGCAAGAACATGCTCTGCCTGAGGTGTCAGTGGGTAGTTCCATTTTTGCATTGACTTTAAATTCCTTTAATCCTCTAAATCATCTTCGGTAAAAGTATCCTCCAGACGTCCGTTGGGTTCCACCATGGGGAATACCTTATCATCGCTGTCGATCCAGCAGTCGATCACAGCCGCTTCTCCGGAAGCGATTGCCTCCTTCAGGGCGGCTTCTGCCTCCTCCTGTGTCTGTACCCGGTAGCCTTTTACTCCCAGTGCTTCCGCCACCTTGACAAAATCCGCTTTATCCTGAAGTACCGTATGGGAATAGCGTTTACCATAGAACAGCGTCTGCCACTGGCGTACCATACCGAGGACATGATTGTTGAGAATCACGGTAATCACCGGTACCTGACTGCGGCTCACGGTGGCAAGTTCATTCATATTCATCCGGAAGCAGCCATCACCGGTAACATTCACAACGACCGATTCCGGGCGGCCGGTTTTCGCGCCGATGGCGGCGCCCAGGCCGTAGCCCATCGTGCCCAGTCCGCCGGAACTGAGGAAGGTCCGGGGTCTGCGGTAGACGTAGTGCTGGGAAGCCCACATCTGATGCTGGCCTACATCGGTCACAATGATGGTGTCATCTGGTGTCAGTTCATCGATCTTCTGAATGACCCAGGGGCCATTCAGGGTATCCTGGGGCACATGAAGAGGATATTTTTTCACCAGTCCCCGGACGTGAGACATCCAGGCATCGTTATGTTTCGGTTCGATCCTTTCATTCAGAGCCGCCAGAACCGGTTTAATATCGCCGATGATATGAGCATCCGTCCGGATATTCTTGTTCACCTCGGCCGGATCCACATCGATATGTATGATCTTTGCGCGGCTGGCAAAAGCCCTGGTATTTCCGGTACACCGATCACTGAAACGGACTCCGATACCGATCAGCAGATCACATCCCACAACCCCCAGATTGGAAGCTTTTGTACCATGCATACCCAGCATACCGGTATAGCGGGAATCCGCTTCGTCAAAGGCACCCTGGCCCATCAGTGACAGAGTCACCGGAGCATCCACCTTCTCGGCAAACTCCTTCAGCTCCCCGGCCGCATCGGCCGCAATGACACCGCCGCCGGCAAAGATGAAGGGTTTTTCCGATGCGCGGATCATCTCCACCACCTGATCTATATCGCTATTCCGGGTAAACTGGCTGTCCCGGCTGATGGGATCCGGAACCTGTGCCGTATACTCTGTCGACGCCGCTGTCACATCCTTGGTGACATCCACCAGTACCGGTCCCGGCCTGCCGCTCTTTGCCAGGCGGAACGCCCGCCGGATCGTGGGAGCCAGATCTTCTACCCTCTTGACAAGGGTGCTGTATTTTGTCACCGGGATCGTCACACCGGCGATATCCACTTCCTGAAAAGAGTCTTTACCCAGAACCGCATTTCCTACGTTACAGGTAATGGCCACCATCGGGATGGAATCCATAAAGGCCGTGGCAATGCCCGTCACAAGATTGGTCGCCCCCGGACCGGACGTGGCAAAGCAGACCCCCACTTTCCCGGTGGCTCTCGCATAGCCGTCGGCCGCATGAGAAGCTCCCTGTTCATGGGATGTCAGAATATGCGTGATCCGGTCAGAATATTTATACAACTCATCATAGACATTCAGGATCGCCCCGCCGGGATAGCCGAACACCGTATCGACCCCCTGCTCCAGCAGGCATTCCATGATGATCTGAGATCCATTGAGAACCATTGAAAATCTCCTTCACTTCGTATCGTATTTCACGTGGATCACTTCATCTCCAGGATCGCCCCGCGATTGCCGGAAGTAACCAGTTTGGCATAACGAGCCAGATATCCGGTAGTAACCTTCGGCTCCCTCGGCTGCCATTTCGCCCGGCGTTTCTCCATCTCTTCCTCAGAAATCAGAACATCCAGACGGCAGTTGTCGATATCGATGGAAATAATATCTCCTTCTTCTACCAAGGCGATCGGGCCGCCTACCGCAGCTTCCGGAGAAACATGTCCGATGGAAGCTCCGCGGGAAGCACCGGAGAAACGTCCGTCGGTAATCAGTGCTACGGAAGATCCCAGACCCATACCGGCAATGGCGGAAGTAGGATTCAGCATCTCACGCATACCAGGGCCGCCTTTCGGGCCTTCGTAGCGGATCACCACTACATCGCCGGCAACGATCTTTCCGCCCTTGATGGCGGCAATGGCATCTTCTTCACAATCAAACACCCGGGCCGGTCCCTGATGTTTCATCATCTCCGGTACCACAGCCGAGCGCTTAACAACACCTGAATCCGGTGCCAGATTTCCCTTCAGAATCGCCAGACCGCCGGTTTCGCTGTAGGGATTCTCCAGGGGACGGATTACCTCGGGATTCCGGTTTACGGCATTCTCGATGTTTTCTCCCACCGTTTTCCCTGTGGCGGTGATCAGATCCGTATAGAGCAGATTCTTTTTGGTCAGTTCTTTCATGACAGCATAAACACCGCCGGCCTCATTCAGGTCTTCCATATAGGTAGGCCCTGCCGGTGCCAGATGACAGAGATTCGGTGTCTTCTTGCTGATTTCATTGGCAATATCCACATTCAGTTCCACGCCGGCTTCATGGGCGATGGCAGGAATATGCAGCATCGTGTTGGTACTGCATCCCAAGGCCATGTCCACCGTCAGAGCATTCATAAATGCCTTCTCATTCATGATATCTCTGGGGCGGATATTCTTTTCCAGAAGTTCCATGACCTTCATACCGGCATGTTTTGCCAGTTTGATTCTCTCGGAATAAACGGCCGGAATGGTTCCGTTGCCGCCAAGTCCCATACCGATGGCTTCCGTCAGACAGTTCATGCTGTTGGCGGTATACATACCGGAACAGGAGCCGCAGGTCGGGCAGACCTTGTTTTCAAACTCCCTCACATCGTCTTCGGTCATTGTACCGGCGCTGTAGGAACCTACGGCCTCGAACATGCTGGACAGACTTCTCTTCTTTCCTTTGATGTGGCCGGCCAGCATCGGGCCGCCGCTGACGAAAACCGTAGGAATGTTCAGACGGGCAGCTGCCATCAGCAGACCGGGAACATTCTTGTCGCAGTTCGGCACCATGACCAGGGCGTCAAACGCATGAGCCAGCGCCATACACTCGGTAGAATCACAGATCAGATCCCGGGTCACCAGGGAATACTTCATGCCGATATGTCCCATGGCGATGCCGTCGCATACGGCAATGGCGGGGAATACAATCGGTGTGCCCCCGGCCATAGCGACACCCTGCTTTACGGCTGCCACGATCTTATCCAGATTCATATGTCCCGGAACAATCTCATTATAAGAGCTGACAATACCCACCAGCGGGCGGTTCAGTTCTTCTTCCGTCATACCTAATGCGTTAAAAAGAGAGCGGTGGGGTGCCTGCTGCATCCCCTTCGTTACAGAATCACTTCTCATAATATTTTCCTTCCTGCTCCATGCAAACCGGAGTCAAAACTATAGTGAACGACAAAGGAATCCTGCCTTCTTATAACGTTAACTATAACACTTACAGACGATCGATAATGGCCTGGCCCATCTCTACGGTACCAATCTTCTCACAGCCGTCGGACCAGATATCCGGTGTTCTCAGTCCGTCTTCCAGAACCTTCTTCACTGCCTTCTCAATGGCATCTGCTTCTTCCTGCAGATCGCAGCTGTAGCGAAGCATCATCGCGGCGGAAAGGATCGTGGCGATCGGGTTCGCCAGATTCTTGCCTGCAATATCCGGTGCCGATCCGTGGCTCGGTTCATAAAGCCCCAGTTTGCCTGCCCCCAGGCTGGCGGAGGAAAGCATACCGATGGAACCCGTCACCTCGCTGGCTTCGTCAGAAAGAATGTCGCCGAACATGTTCTCTGTCAGAATAACATCAAACTGACCCGGATCCCGTACCAGCTGCATCGCGCAGTTATCAACCAGCATGTGAGAAAGTCTGACATCCGGATAATCCTTCGCCACATCCTCTACTACCGATCTCCACAGGCGGGAACTGTCCAGAACATTCGCTTTATCGACACTGATCACTTCCTTGCGGCGCTTCCTGGCCACTTCGAAGGCCTTGACCGCGATCCGGCGGATTTCATGCTCACTGTAAACCAGGGTGTCGGTAGCCACTTTTTCTCCGTCCACTTCTTCGGTAAACCGCTTTCCGAAATACAGGCCACCGGTCAGTTCCCGCATGATGACCATGTCAAATCCATTGTCACCGATGATATCCGGGCGTACCGGGCAGCGGTCTGCCAGTTCCGGATACAGATAAGCCGGACGTACATTGGCAAAGAGCTCCAGGCCTTTACGGATCGCCAGAAGACCTGCTTCCGGACGCTCCTGCGGAGGCCGGTCATACCAGGCGGAATTGCCCACATTGCCTCCCACGGCTCCCAGCAGCACCGCATCGGATGCTTTGGCTGCCGCCAGGGTTTCCTCCGTGAGCGGTACTCCGTATTCATCGATGGAACAGCCCCCCATCAGCAATTTATTAAAGTGAAAGGTGTGACCGTACTTTTCGCCCACGGCCTCCAGCACTTTCCTGGCCTCCCCTACGATCTCCGGACCGATACCATCTCCCGGGATCAACGCAATATTAAATTCCATATATTTTTCCTCCGACGTATGCTCATGCAAACATGGCGCGTATGACTATGGTATCAATATGATGTTGGGGACAAAACCGCTCCCGCAGTTCTGTCCCCGCCTAAATCTCAACCGCTATCTTATGCCTATGCCTCCTGTCCGGGTTTTTCCACCTGAACAATGGCCGATTTCTGCATCGGAATCCGGCAGTTCTTATTGCTTCCGAACTCTACAATCACCACATCATCCGTGATGTCAATGATCATCCCATAGAATCCGCTGCTGGTCAGTACGCTGTCGCCTACCTCAATGGAGCTCATCAGCTCAGCCTGCTGCTTTTTCTGTTTGTTCTGCGGGCGGATAATTACCAGGTACATAAATGCAATGATGATTACAATGTACATGACCCAGAATCCTGCACCGTAACTTGATGCTGCCAAAAACATATTTCCATCCTCCTGACTCACGCAGTGCCGGTGGTCGGCCGGTTCTGCGCCGGGTTTTACGCCATGCCGGAAAGTTTTTCCTTCTTATACTCCGGATACCGGTCTTCCTCTATGGCCTGGCGAATTTCACACATCATTGTATTATAAAAATACAAATTATGCAAGACGCAAAAACGCATTCCCAGCATCTCACCCGCTTTCAGCAGATGACGGATATAAGCCCGGCTGTAACCGGCTTTGCAGACCGGACAGCCACACCCCTCTTCGATGGGCCGGGGATCCGTTTCGTATTTTGCGTTCATCATGTTCATCTTTCCGTGGTTGGTATAAACGTGCCCGTGACGGCCGTTCCGGCTGGGATAAACGCAGTCAAAGAAATCCACGCCCCGGTCCACGGCTTCCAGAATATTGGCCGGTGTGCCTACCCCCATAAGATACACAGGTTTATTTTCAGGGAGCTCCGGTACCGTCACATCCAGGATCCGGTACATCGTCTCATGACTCTCCCCCACGGCCAGACCGCCGACGGCATATCCGGGCAGGTCCAGTTCGCGGATTCTTTTTGCATGCTCGATCCGGATATCCTCGTAGGTACCGCCCTGATTGATGCCGAACAAAAGCTGGTGAGGATTTACCGTATCCGGCAGAGAATTCAGCCGGTCCATCTCCTCCTTACAGCGGATCAGCCAGCGCGTCGTCCGGGCTACACTCTGTTCGATATATTCCCGGGGGGAGGGGTTGGGTGCACATTCATCAAAGGCCATCGCTATCGTAGACCCCAGATTGGACTGAATCTGCATGCTCTGTTCCGGCCCGATAAACAGCAGACGCCCGTCGATATGGGAGTGAAAATGAACACCTTCCTCTTTGATTTTTCTCAGGCCAGCCAGCGAAAATACCTGAAATCCGCCGGAATCCGTCAGAATGGGGCGATCCCACTGCATGAATTTATGCAGTCCGCCCATCTTTTTCACGACTTCATCCCCCGGCCGCACATGAAGATGATAGGTATTGGATAGCTCCACCTGCGTCCCGATCTCATAGAGATCCATGGTAGAAACGGCGCCCTTGATGGCTCCCACCGTTCCCACATTCATAAACACCGGAGTTTCTATCACTCCATGTACCGTTTCCAGCCGTCCTCGTTTTGCACGGCCGCACTTTTTGATCAATGTATACATTATTCTTCCTCTGATTCGGTGGGAAGGTCTCCCGGATTTTCTCCCACTGCTATGCCGGGGAGTTCCTCGGAGTTTTCTTCCATCGATTCACCAAATACATCTTCTTCATCAAATTCATCGTCCTGCTTCTTCCGATAGAACCGATTCATGATGCATTCATACGTTCTCTCACAATTGTTATGGTCCCGGTAGGGAAGAAGCTCTTCCCGCATGGCGGCATATTTCTCCTTTTCCCGGAATCCGTTTTCTTCGTATTCCTCCATCTTACGGATCAGCTCTTCCATCTGGTCGGTGGATTCACCAAATGCCTCGGTCCGCATATCCACATAACTGCCCTGGACCTGATTATACAGTTCAAAGTCAAACAGATAAAACAGCACCGGCTTACCCTGATAATAGACATCCCAGCAGGCGGAGGAGTAGTCCGTAATCATCATATTGCAGCGCATCAGAAGCTGATTCAGAGGCTGCGTCCCGAATTCGATCATCTCGATTCTCGGGCTCTCCACGGCAAAGGCACTGATGTATTCCCGGAATTTCGGGTGAATGTAGAAAACCAGTTTCACCTGTTTCCGCTCCAGGAAATCATGAAGCATCGGTGCATTCAGCAGTTCCATATACTTTTTATAGTAATCGCTCTTCCTGAACTCTTCTTCCGTCACCTCTTCCAGCCAGCTGCGCCAGGTGGGCATGATCAGTATCATCTTTTCACCCGGAACCGATTTGTCCTCCAGCACATCCCAGCGGGCCAGTCCGGTGACGGCAATCTCTTTCTCCTTATATCCAAAATAATCCAGTATGATCTGCTTTTCCACATCCGAGGACACAATAAAGAGCTTGCAGGGGTTGCTGCTTCGTTTACGGAGTCCCTGATGGCATTTTTTGTAATAGATTACACCGTGCTGCAGGAAGACATTCCGGTTCCGGCGCATCATATGCCGGTAGAGGCTCTGAGGGGAATGCCAGGCATAGGCATGGGCCTTGGTATCGGAGGAGATCAGAAGAGCCGCCGCCTTCAGATAAATCATATGCTTCAGGGAAAGGAACTGTATCACTTTCTTTCCGTACTGCTGCACATACTGGTAGTCGCTGGCCTTTTTATCAATCACATAGTAGATATGTTTTTTCTCTTCCGGTGGAAGTTTTTCCATACAGTATTTAAAGAAATACAGGGAATTATCCTGCGCTGTGATACTGTATTTCTCATACACCAGCCAGATATTCTTATGAAGCCAGTAGGGACGAAGCAGATAATACAGGAAGAGTGCCAGATATTCTTTCCACACAAAGGAGCGCCGGTCCTGGGGGGTCCGTGCACGGTAGGCGATGGCAAAATCTCTGGATTTCGTCACATAGGAGTAAATCAGATACTGTCCTCCCGGCAGAACCACCTGCCGGTCCTGAAGCAACATCCGGAATCTCTTTTTCCGGCTGTGACTCCGGATGTGAAGATCGCAGTCCACACCGTCTTTGGTCATGGTCCCTCGAATATCCCAGTAGAACTGTTCCCATTCCACATCAGCAACGGCGAGCCGTCCCTCTACGACAAAACGACGTTCCTTCTCCTCAATCGTCAGATCAAAGTCGTACCTCTTATCCTTTACGCTGCTCCGCAGGATCAGCTGTACACATTTCAGAGAAAACTTGCTCTTCCTGAGGGTAAACCGGATATATATCACGCCTTTGCGGATATAAAATTCCTTCATATTCGCCTCGGCTATGACATTGAAGATCCGGGACCGCTCCCGGAGAACGAACTTGAGATAGCCTCCCTTCGTGTAATAGGGCATGGCTACAATCATCTCCGGATCGTCGGAATCCGACAGTCCCAGTTCGGTAAAATCTTCCATCCGGTCGGCAATCGCCTTCCTTGTCTCCTTAAAGGCTTCATCCGCCGTACGGCATTCATAGATAACCGTACGTCCTATCTCCAGCTCCACCGGGAAAACACGGAAAGAGAATCCGGCCTGGATATCATTGTAGGCATCCAGCAGATGATTTTCAAAATCATACCCGATCTTCAGCTGGTTTGCCTCCGGATCATATTCCAGTTTTCCCCGGAAGAAACGACCGTCTCTCTCATTATAGATCAGGTACTCACTTACGGTTCCGTCCGAGAGCGTCTCCCGTGCGCTTTCCGTCAGCTGCAGCCACATTCCATGCTCCTGCCACAGAATGGCTTCCGTGTCCAGCAGATATCGGTCCATCATCCCGTCTTTGACCGCCTGGTCAATAAACTGCTTTCCATTCGCGCCACGAAGCACCCAGCGATCCGGTTCAATGTACCGGGGAATCAGGTTCAGGTCCAGGTCATCTTCCGCCAGACGACGGCTGACTTCTTCCGAAGTAAAAACCCCTCCCAGATCTCCGTGACCGCCCAGAATCAGATGCACCGGCATCTCATCCTTAAATCCACGAAGCACCCAGTACATATCCTGGCGCGAGGTTTTCCGGCGAAAACGGTCCATCACCTCGTCCCAGTTCAGAACTACGATCTTTTTATCCGCCAGCTGTTCCGTATCGATCAGAAGCGGAAGGGTCTTTTTGCGCCGCCGGTTCCAGATCACCAGCTCCGCCATCTCCATCGGCAGTTCCTCCAGTACCGTAAAGGCCCTGGGACCTCCCAGAAATGCTTCCGGATTTCCTTCCTCCGTCCACCACTCGATATCTTCCCAGGTAAAGACAAAGCCTTCCTCCGCCGGATACATGCCGGTCAGATTTATTTTTCCATTGATATGTCTCGACCTCATATGTCCTCCCCACAAGAAAGCACCTTCTCACCGTCATCACTGTGACAAAACGGATCGACAGGCAATCTTCCTCTCCCGCTCATCTGTCTATTGATACGTGGCTGCTGTCTCTGCCTCCGCTGCAGCCACGGCTTCCTCTTCCTCCGTCTCCGGTCCGGCATTATTCATAAACTGCTTGTATTCCTTCAGGACCTGCCGGGGATCTCCGATCCTAACCATCTTCCCGTCATGCATCCACATCACCCGGTCGCAAAGCTGCAGGAGAGTGGATATACTGTGGGATACAATCACGACCGTACGGTCTTTACGGCCGATCAGTTTTTTCATACGGGCCAGACTCTTTTTTCGAAATGCCTGGTCACCTACCGAAAGAACCTCATCCAGAAGCATAATATCCGGCTCCAGGGCAGAGGTGATGGAGAAGGCCAGCTTGGAATACATGCCGCTGGAATAGGTACGCACCGGGCGGTCAATAAAATCTCCCAGCTCGGAAAATTCAATGATGTCATCCATGTAGGTGAGCATATCTTTTTCCGTAAACCCCAGCAGGCTTCCCGACAGCATGATGTTTTCCCGCCCCGTCAGATCCGGCTGAAACCCCACACCGATAGCCATCAGGGCCACCCGGTTGTCAAAGGTCTCAATCAGGCCTTCATCGGCGGAATATATACCGGCAATAGCCCGCAGCATGGTGGATTTCCCACAGCCGTTCCGCCCGATAATTCCCAGGATTTCTCCCTTTTCCACGGCAAAACTGATTCCCCGGACAGCTTCAAAGTATTCCTTTTTCTGTCGCTTCCCTGTCAGCAGGTTTTTCTTTACAGAGTAGGATCCTACGCTCTGATACCGTATCACAAGATCCTTCACCAGAATTGCCACTTCGCTCATGTAAAACTCCTCATCCGGTCTCCGGTACCTGCCTGCATGTCATCATCGTTCAAAGGATGATTTCGCCGGCAGAATTGTCTCAAAGGCAGCAATAATATCTGCCTTTTTCTTTTCAAAATCCGTCGTCTGATCCGTATCATTAATACAGATCAGCTGATACTTATTGGTGCGGATGGACTCGCAGAGTCCTCCCACCCCTTTATCTCTCAGATGGTAACAATGACCATTCTCCAGCCGCATCGGGGCGAACTTACCGTCCGCCAGCTGCCAGTACTTAAACAGCCACTGGTTCACGTGCAGCTTTGAACGAAACTTCTCCCGGCTGGTAGCCGCCAGGAGGTCACCTTCCAGCTCCCACACCGTCTCCAGGGTACTTTTCAGGAAATTGCTGGGCAGATGCTGGTAATAAAATCCCGGGAACCAGTGCCAGGGAAGAAGAGCCGCCGTACGATAGTTTTTCCGTAACGTATACTCCGGACGGAACCATTTTTTCCAGTACTTCCGGCATTGTTTTCTCTTATCAAAATGATCATTAATCACGGCTACGTCATTGCAGTTGTAACTTCCCGCGCTCCCCGTGGCACAATAAATGGCATCCAGGGCAAACACATCCCTGGGAAGTCCCTTGTGAAAGAAATCATCGGGTTTTACCGGTCTGGTGATAAACATGTCGTCATTGAAATAGACAAACTGTTCTGAAAGTCCCCGGATCCGGTGCATATTCAGCTCGATGGTATGGGAATTGAAGGTGGGAAGAAACTCTTCCGGGATATAGTCTTTGTGATCCACGATGTGCAGCTTCGGGTGATCCAGTTTCAGCCAGTCCGGGTGCTGTCCGCAGGTCACAAAATGGATCTTCCGGACCCAGGGGGCATAGGCTTCCACCGCACGGAACCAGTAAGGGAGCAGGCCCCAGTCCCGGTAACGGTAATCCCCTTTGTCAATTACACTCTCCTCGCCGAATTCCTGCGCCAGATATTTATTTTTTTCTTCCAGCCACAGGGGGTCTCCCCCGTCCACCCAGGCTATTACAAAATCGATCGGAGCCCGTTTCATGCCATACCTCTTTTCTGTCAGGAAGTCTTTAAAATGTTACAGATCGCCTGATAATTCCTCTCGCAATATTTCTGATCATGGAACGTGAAGAACTGATCCGTCCTCTCCCGGTACCTTTCCTCCATGGTGAAGCCATCTTCCCGGCGTTCACGGATCCAGTCCAGAAGATCTTTCCCGTTTTCAAAGACCTGTCCGAAACCATCCTTCCGATAATCAAAATACCCCTCCGGAAGATGATTCTTCCGGAACTGTTCATAATCCGCCTGGAAGTAAGCCAGGGGTTTTCTCAGATAAGCAAAATCAATCGCCACACTGCTGTAATCCGTGATCAGGCAGGCAGCGCTTTTCAATACATCTGCCACATCGCCGTTTTCCAGGTTCACCACCGTAAGAGAGGGGAAATTCACTTCAAAGTAGCGGTTATACTGCTGCAGATTCCGGTGCAGACACAACACCACCTTAAGATCCTGTTCCTCTGCCTGCTGCAGAAGACGCCGGATCAGGCCGGCCCACATACGGAAGAATGCCGTTTTCCGGAAATCCGACGTACCTTCTACCCGCTCCATGCCGCCTTTTACGTAGAGCCATTCCCGCCAGGTGGGCATAAGTGCGATCACCTTTCCGTCGGATGTATTCACAAGATTATCATATCTGGCCAGACCGGTCAATACCACGACTCCCGGTTCATATCCGAAAGTTCCGTCTACGAAATCAAACTCCCTCTGGGTGGAAGTGACAAACATGCTCAGATTGGTCTTTTCCTTGTGAAGAAATGGCAGATCGTCCTTGATAATTCCGTGCTGGAGGAAGACTCTGCGGTTTTTCAGGATTCCGGTCACCACTTCCAGGAGATAACAGACAGCCGCATTCGGTTTTCCGCCCTTCTGGGAACTGATATTTACCTCTGCCGACAAATACAGA
Source organism: uncultured Lachnospiraceae bacterium (assembly GCA_946630035.1). Classification (GTDB taxonomy): domain Bacteria; phylum Bacillota; class Clostridia; order Lachnospirales; family Lachnospiraceae; genus UBA3305. The sequence continues at coordinate 14,811 of CAMOYN010000005.1, read as the reverse complement.
ATCCAGTGGGCGAAGCTCCCGTAATCCACCACCGGTCCAAGTTCTGTCACCCGATTCCGGTCCACACTGTCCCGGTTGATGGCGTACACGGCATCTACCTCCGGATGCTCCTGTCTCAGATAGCGGTACAGCCAGTACCCGTTGTCCCGGGCTTCGGGACCATACTCACAGAGGAGCCACAGATGGGGGCGCAGGCGCCGGTAAACAAAAGAAAGAGGCCAGGCGGCCAGGCAAAGGATCAGGCTGAGCAGATCCTTTACCCGAACACCGGCCAGTTTTTCAAGAAAACTTTTATTCATGTAGTACCTCTGAAAAACAAAATATCATAGGAAGGAAACCATAAGGCTCCGTCATTTTATGAGAGAGTATACGTACCCCGGCCATTCTTGGAGTATTTGCAGTTGATCACCTTTGCCTTCGGGCAGGAACGGATCCGCAGCCCATACCAGGGATTGCTCTTCATGGTAGCTCCGTCCACCAGCACATTCCCCGTGATCTCATACAGGGAAATGCCGTCCTGGCCGTTGGAGTAGAACTTTCCGCCGGTGATCGTCACATTCTTGCTGGTCTTTCCTGCCACCAGGCCCTTGTTCTCCTTACCGTTGTGGCTGGCTGTGATGCTCTTCAGAGTACCTTCACTCTGATCCAGCAGCATGATGCCATGTTCTTTGTTATAATTGGTTGTACAGGAAGTGGCATTCAGCGTCACACCTTTTCTGGCACCGATTCCATGGCCCCCGTTATTATTCAGCTTGCACTTCGTGATGGTAAGCTTCGCTCCGTTGCTGAACAGGGAAAGGCCGCATTTGGAATTGTTATTGAACGTGCTGTTCTTAACATTTGCCGTCGCTCCGGCACTCACTCCCATCCCATGGCCGCTGGCTCCGTCCCCCGTGATTCTCGGATTTGTACCGTTGCCGTCACAGTTCAGATAATTGACTGCCGCCGAGGTGCCGGCCCCGGTCACGGAGATGCCGTTCCAGCTATTCTCCGTCACCTTATTCGGAGCCTTTTTCGTTCCCTGAAGTTTAATGGCACCACCGGCGCTGACGCCGATCCCGTAGGCTCCGTTCTCCTTGATAGTGCAGGCCTTAAAGGAAACCACCGCCCCCTCACGGACCGAGATACCATTTCCCTCCGTGGTATAGTCCGTATTTCCAAACACTTCGTGACCGTTGTTCATGATCGTCGTCTTCTTGATCATCACCGTAGAGTCCTTCACCGCGATACCCTCGGTGTAATTCCCGGCGACGATACAGTTGTTCATCGTCGTGGATTTGCAGTTATTGAAACGCACCCCCACACCACTGCCATTCCGGATCTGCACCCGGCTCAGAATCAGCTTACTGGCATTATAGAAACGCAGGATGGCATCCGTATCCTTCTCCCCATGCAGAATCAGATCCTGCAGCGTAATATTATCATTTCCATGAGTAACACTGGAGGGGGTAAACATCATCACATCCGAGGAACCACTCATGGTCAGAGTCACCTTACCGGATCCACTCTTGATCGTCGTGTCGCTGCCGATCCGGATTTTACTGCTGATCTCATACTTCCCCTCAGGAATAACGACGGTATTTCCCCCCTGCACCGCATTGAAAAGTTCTACAGTGATATCATCTCCGTCATTTACGTTCAGGTAAACCGTATCTGCTTTCGCCGCCATGGGCATACAGGTCAGAGCCAGTGCTGCGACTGCAGCCCATACATAATGTCTGAGTTTCATAACATTCCTCCTTTGCTCTCTTATGAAATACTGCAAAAACCTTAGAATACTCTGGTATTATCCTTATGCCTTAAGATCCCAATAGCTTTCTCTTCCCAGGAGAAGGTCATTCAGTTCCAACGCTTCCAGTTCCGCCCGTTCCAGATGCATATTCTTGTACTTTCTGCGTATACGATGCCGGATTCTCATATCATGGGCTGCTTCCGAAATGCACTGCAGCAGCATGCCAAAAAGTACCGTCGTCAGCACGGTACCAGCGACCAGATTCACGTCCGTCAGAAATTCCGCTACATACTGTTTCGATATGGCCCGGATCAGATTCTGACTCAGATAAACCGGAAGACTGCAGGATCCCAGGAAATAGAAAAATTTGTTCTGAAACAGCTTTCCTCCCAGAGGAATATCACTGAAAGTGAGTCCGGTAAGAAGACAGATCAGAACTGCGAAGATACCACAGTCGGAGGGGGCGAACCGTCCGCTGACCATATAGTAGAAAACAAAACCATAGCCACCGATCTCACACAGGGTCGCCAGGAATCTGGCAAATTCCGAAAACTGAATTTCACGGATCTGATAAAACACTCCGAATATCCAGATTCCCAGACATATATCCGCCAGAGCCCTTATATTTCCTGCATAAGTGTAGCGAAGCATCATCTTTACTTCCCACAGATTGCCGCAGCAGTAAATCACATAGGCCAGTCCGGCCACCCCTACCACCGGAGAGATCACATAAACCATCGTCTTCGTAAATACGCGGCAGAGGGGATAGACGATCAGCAGAACCATCAGCATGGAAGCAATATACCACTCCACATTGACGATATTTTTCCCCGGAATTCCGGTCATCTGAAGGAAAAAGATGTTCGGCCAACTGTACCCCAGAGTTTCCTGGAGCGGCTGTCCCCGAAGAATCACCCGGTAGGCAACTCCCAGAGAATACAATATAATATGGAAAGGAAGTACCACCCGGATTTTCCCCCAGATGAAACGTGCCGTACTGACAAAAACATTCACGCCATCGTCTTTTGTACGGAAAATCTTTGACGCCGTCAGATACCCCGTCGTCAGGAAGAAAAACTCTACACCGATCCTTCCTTCATAGAAGAAATTCAAGTTCCGGGTGAGCATAAAAGCACGTTCCGGATAGTCGGAACTGATGTGATAGCAAAGGATAGAAAGACAGAACAAAAAGCGGAGAATTTCTATTTTCCCATTTTTTTTCATTCCGCATCCCTCCTGTTATCATCCGTACCATACTGGCACATGGTCACTCCGCTTACCTTTTTATGTTTTATTTTATCTCTGTTTTTGTTCTCTTATCTGCCGGTTCTTTTTAAGAAGCATTTTTCCCAGATCTACCGCGATCTGCGTTACAGCTCCCAGCAAAATCACCAGCACTGCCACCTGGATCACCAGCTGTTTTGTGCCAAGCCCATTCCCCCAGAATTTGATAGCCGCCGCCCGGATCAGGTTCTGAGACAGATAAATGGGCAGGCTGCATTTGCCAAAGAAATAAATCAGCGGGTTGTTGAACAGACGGGTACCATAAGGGATCTCACTGAATGTGAGCGCTACCAGAACCGCCATCAGAACGGCAATAGTACCACTGTATTCAATATTCCATCGATCCGTCATAATATAGCAAATAACAATGGCATACCCGCCAGCTTCCACAACGGTGGCAAGACTTCGGGACAGGGTGGACATCTCATGCATTTTCAGACGACGAATCACTTCGAAGCCCCACATACCCAGGCAGATCATGGCCAGAGCACGGATATTGCCGGCATAAGTAAAGCCTAGCCAGACCTTGGGATTTCCCATGTATCCGATACGCTGTATCATGAAACCGGCTCCGCACAGTCCCAGGACCGGGGCTATCACGGTGGTAAAGGCATCATAGTATCTGCGGCAGAGAGGATATACGATCAGAAGAACCAGCAGCATGGATGATAAATACCACTCCACACTCAGAAGGTTTTTCCCCGGCAGTCCGGTCATCTGCAGCAGGAATATATTCGGCAGGGCATTCATCAGCGAAGTAGCCAGTTTCCGTCCGATCCAGAGGGAATACAGCAGTTTTATGGTAATGGCAATGATATGAAACGGAAGAATCGCAGCGATCTTATGCTTCATAAACTGCCAGGTGCTGTCTCCCAGGGGGGCTCCATCGTCTTTGGTACGGAAAATTTTTGACGCGGTAAGATAACCGGTGGTCAGGAAAAAAAATTCCACCCCGATCCGGCCTTCGCGAAAAAAATCCATTCCCTTCAGGATAAATGTTCTGTCCGGAAAATCTTCCCGGATGTGAAAAAGGATCACCGCCATACAGAAGAAAAAGCGGAGAAACTCAATTTTCCCGTTTTTGTGTTTCTGCAAGCTCGTTTCCTCCTCCCGACAAAATCTGTTTTGCAATATAGATCGGCCGCTGCTTCTCCTGGATATACATACGGGCGATATACTCCCCCATAATTCCCATCATAATCATCTGAATTCCGCCGATCAGCAGAATCAGGGCAATAATAGTAGCATAACCAGGTACATCGATACCGATGGTAAGTTTCTGAATGATGACTACCAGAAGATACAGAAGAGAGGCTCCGGCCATGACCATTCCCAGTCCGGTAGTAATTCTGAGGGGTGATGTGGAAAAAGCCAGCATGCCATCGATCGCATAGCGAACCAGCTTCCAGAAGGACCAGGACGTGGTCCCGGCATTCCGCTCTTCCGCACGATAAGGCATGAAGTGGGTTTCGAAACCAACCCAGGCAAAAATCCCCTTGGAGAACCGGAAGTATTCCTTCATCGAAAGCACGGCCTCCACCATGGTACGCCGCATCGTACGAAAGTCACTGGCTCCGGAGCGAAAATCCACCTCACTCATCCGGTTGATGATCCGGTAAAACATATTTTTACACAGAACCGTGAAACGTCCCTCACTCCGCTGTTCCTGGTAGGCTGCGACACAATCCGTATCCGGATGTGCGTCCAGGTACTGCACCATGGTCAGTGCCACCTCCGGCCGCTGCTGCAGATCCGCATCAATCACGGTAACATAGTCCCCTTCCGACTGCTGCAGACCGGCATACATGGCTGCCTCCTTGCCGAAATTCCGGGAAAAGTTCACCAGTTTCACCGGGCAGGCAGCTATCGGCAGCAGGGATTTCAACACCTCCCAGGTATTGTCCCGGCTTCCGTCGTTTATAAATATCATTTCATAGGATTCCACACCGGAGGAGAACACTTCATGACAGGCTTCATACATGGCCCGTATGTTCTCCGCCTCGTTATAGCATGGAATCACCAGAGATAATTTCATCAAAAACTCCCCTATTCTGTCACTAAATACACAAGTGTCATCTGCACCGACTAATGACCCTGGTATCTTCATCTTACCATAACGTTATAACTATGACAAGGAAGCGGACTTAACACCGCCCAGGAACTTCCTTTTCAGAAAATTCCCTCCTTTGATCAGCCAGTTCTGATGTTCCATATACATCACCGGCATCTCAATATAGGGAATTTCATTGCCTTCGATCCACACATCCAGCAGACGTTCCCCCACAAATCCAAACACCCGGCTGTCATAATCACTGTAACCGGATATGTCCAGCCGTTGTTCCAGTTCACCAAGAACTTCAAACAGCCACTCGCAGTAGGCATCTGCCAGATCCCGTCTCATAATAAACATATTGAAACGATGTCCGGTGGTCCGCTTCATGACCCGGTCAAACACCGGTACCATCTCGGGAAACCGTTCCACCAGGATCTTCCGGGTCTGAACCAGATCCTCTTCGTGATGTGCATGGACGTACTGACTATAACCGGATTCAATGACATAATTACGCGGTCGAGGGAGAACTACATCACAATTTTTCAGACGTCCGAGAAGTTGTTTCTTAGTCAGAATCCGTTTCCATTTATCTCCTCTGCTTCCCGGAACGGTAAAGTGTCTCCTGTAATGTGCCAGCCCCAGAACATCTGCTTCCAGATTTTTCCAGGCCCAGTACAGTCCCGTCAGCTCACAGTAATGGGCATTTTTCTCACTGATATTGTCCCCGGTGTCGTCCTTTGTATATCCCAGATCCAGAGGATTCCCTGCCGGATCTTTTTTCCCGGCGGCACCGACATGCAGCGGAAGATACATCGGATCCTCCGGCATGCGGTAGGACTTATGGGTGGCAACAAGGATAGAGATCTTCATCTTGTTCCTCCGTTGAGAGAACGCCATAGCATTCCCGAAAGAAACCGTCTTCCTTAATCAAGATCGGTTCGCTTATGCCAGTTCTTTTCGGGCGCAGGCCAGCGCCGAGGCAATCACTGCATCCATATCATAATATTTGTATTCGCCCAGGCGGCCACCAATGATAACCTTTTCCTCTTTATCTGCCAGTTCTTTATATCTGGCATAGAGAGTGCCGTTCTTTTCATCATTCACCGGATAGTAGGGCTCATCTCCGGGCTTCCATTCTGAGCTGAACTCCCGGGATATAACGGTCTTAGGAATGTCATTTCCCTGATCATCCTTTCCGAACTCGAACCACTTATGTTCGATGATCCGGGTCCAGGGAGTCTCCCGGTCTGTATAATTCACGGCTGCGTTCCCCTGGAAATTCGGCTGATCCAGGAGTTCCGTCTCAAAACGAACAGAACGGTATTCCAGATTGCCGTATACATAGTCGTAAAAGGCGTCAATCGCTCCGGTGTATACCACCTTGTCAGCCTTTTCATTCCAGGCAGCCCGGTCCTTCAGGTAATCGGTATCCAGAATTACCTCGATCCCCTCCAGCATATGGGCAACCATCTTCGTATAGCCGCCCATGGGAATTCCCTGGTAGAGCGCATTGAAGTAATTGTTATCAAAGGTCAGACGAACCGGCAGTCTCCGGATAATAAAGGCAGGAAGTTCCGTGCAGGGACGCCCCCATTGTTTTTCCGTATAGCCTTTTACCAGCCGCTCATAGATATCCCGGCCCACCAGAGAGATCGCCTGCTCTTCCAGATTTTTCGGCTCACCTTGGATTTCACGGCGCTGCTCCTCGATTTTGGCCGCTGCTTCTTCCGGTGTCACCACGCCCCACATCTTATTGAAGGTATACATATTGAAAGGCAGGGAATACAGCTCCCCCTTGTAATTCGCCACCGGAGAATTGGTAAAACGGTTAAATTCCGCAAACTGCGACACATAATCCCATACTTCTTTATTATTTGTATGGAAGATGTGAGCACCATACTTATGGACATGAATTCCTTCCACATCCTCGGTATACACGTTCCCGGCGATGGAAGATCTCTTATCGATCACAAGAACATTTTTTCCCTGTTTTTTTGCCTCATGAGCAAATACCGCACCGAACAAGCCGGCTCCTACTACTAAATAATCGTATTTCATGGTTATCTCCTATTCCTTTCTCACAGGAAGTATGCTGATTTCCGTTGCAGGATCCAGTGCCATCCCTGTCACAATTATTACACACTGCATGTACATGGTGGTAAGCATCGAATCCGACATGGCAATAATCAGAAGGATATAAACGCCTGCCAACAGAGAACGGTCATTTTCTTTCACCATCCTTCGGATCGCAATAATAAAACCGATATGCAGCAGAGCCATAAAAATAATCCCATACATCAGCAGATATTTCAAGTAGGATATATCTGCATAGAAGTAATCGGGCGTCCCCCACAAGGCTTCTTCTGCCTGCCACTGGACAAGCTGTCCGAACAGTTTCGGGGTCAGTCTTGCCCAAGCTTCACTCCCCAGGCGAAGACGTTCCGTCATCATCCGGTTAAGCACGGAGAGAACCGGATGCTCCGGGTGATATAAGCGGACACAGAGCAGCGCCACCGCACTGGCGAAAATACTGACATAGGGAAAAAGCCATCGGGCAATCCGGCTCTCTTTCAATTCCCTCTTTCTGCGGCAGAACACCGTTCCGCACGTGCAAAGAAGAAGCGATGTCATAAACGGCGCCCGGCTCTGGGTAAAGTAATAAGCAATTCCGCTCAAAGCCAGCCACACCAGCGCTTCCGGCCAGGTCGGCCGCTTTCTGATGGCAAAATAATAGATCGTGGCAAACTCGATAATATAAGAGGTGATATAATTGGAGTAAAACCCAAAATAATGTCTCGTTCTGCCATCCGGAACCACCAGCACCACATCGGTGATATCCCCCAGCCGGATCCGTACCATCGTAGAAGCCAGAAACAGCAAGGATGCGATCATCGTCACAAAGTAGATCCGGCGAATCGGAATATTTCTTGCACTGACCAGCAACAGCCCTGGAATAAACATCCCCCAGGCGTGTACACCGGAAATCATGGATATAGCATAGAAGAAAACAGCCAGTACCAGCGCCAGAATATCCCTTTTCCCGATCTTCCGGTCCCGGATCAGATCCGCAGCAACCTTCAGCAACAGGAGTACGTATATTGTTTTTCTCCAGTATCCCTGATGATAGACAGGCATTCGATACAGGATTTTAATATAACGATCCAGAAGGAAAAGCAGCCAGGCGCCAAAAAACAGCACCTCACCGGAGTATTGAACTGTCTTCGTTTTTATGGAATCCCACATAAACAACCTTTCTCAGTTCCCTTTTTTCACGACAAGTTTTTTCCAGATCCCGACCAGAAAAAATGAAATAACAGCTGTACAAAACCAGAGTAACAACAACCCCTCCAGGCTCTTAAGCTGAGAAAAAACAGAATGGTCTCTCAGTTCAATTAATACTATATTATGAATCAAAAACACACCAAAAGTCAATGAACCACCTGCCACAATCAGATTTTGCATCCATTCCACCTCCGGCAATTTCCAATTCTTCAGAAAGCCAAAAGCACCAACGGAAGCAATGATACAGGGGAGGGTTTGATAATGAAAAAAGTAATCATTAAACTCGCCGGTCTCTCTGTTAATAATCAATGTCCATGCATACATCAGCAGGCATCCTGTTACAGCACTAACTCCAAAATACCATCGTGACCGGAACATTTTTTCCGGAGAAATGTTATTAAACTCATATCCTATCAGAAAGAAGAAAACTGTTCGATCGATCGGCGGCTGTATACGAATGCTTAATGGATATATGGTACGAACATCTCCCACTATGGCATTAAGTATATACAAGATATAGACAACCCGTCTGGCCAGTACTGCTTCCTTCTCTTCGCAGCAGAGAAGGGAAAGAACCGGAAATAACAGCATCAGTTTAAAGTAATCCGTTACATACCATAAAGGACTCACGCCCTCTAATTTATTGATATTCCAGGAAATGATTTTCCTAAGTATTTCAGTCCAGTCAATTGCTGTCACCGTCTCCAGCGACACTCCGTTCCTCCGGAAAGCAAAATAGATCTGGATTACCACAGCAACAACAATTCCCGGAAGTACAATCTTTTTTAAAGTCGTACCAATCCGCCGGAGTCCATTTTGCCCTTTCCTGGAAAAGAAACCGGTTATCATGAAGAAACAGGGTACCGCAACGATGCAGATCGTATTCAGCAGGCAGACTTTATCCCGGATGTTTCCATTGCCGTCTACATAGTTACGATTTAAAACATGAGTTAAGATAACAAGCAGAATGCATACGATACGCATCCATTCCACGTTGACATTTCTGTTTTTCATCTTCTTTAAACTGTTAAATCTATCTGAAGAACCTTTAGAATATGGTTGAGGACAGCCGTAAACAATCGTCTCAATCTATCTTTTAATAATCTCTCATACAGTACTGCAGCCATAATAACCGTTACGAACATCAGCAGATTTCTCAGAGGCCACCCCGGAAACCATTTCTTGTAATACGGTTTGATGCAACGCATCAATGCCTGATGGATGAGAAAAAACTCAAGCTGGATACCGGAAAACCATCGGAAAGGCCTGCACGCCAATGCCTTGCTGACCATACCTGTATCCAACGCATACACCAGTATCACCGGGCAGAAAGCAAGCACAAACAACCCACGCGGCCACTCCCCATTATAAATGATGCATATAGTTATGATTCCCGCTGTCATTCCGACTTCACAGAGACTCATAATCCAGAAACGCTGCTTTGGTATAATAGCTTTTCTGACTGCTATAAACATCGGTACCATCATCATTCCAAGAGCGAACTCCAGTGCTCTGACCGGAGGGAAAGAATGAAAACTGAAGGTCCAGTACTCCCCCGGGCATCGGATGTGGATATACTCCAGAAAGATCCTCAGTGCAGCACATACGAAAAACACGATTATCGAAGGCCTGATTTTCCTGGCAAGCCGAAGCAAAAACGGAGCCAGAAAATAGCAGAACAGCAGCGCCGACAAAAACCACGAAACCCCATTGAAGGAAAATACCACCTCGTCCGAGCGGATCCATCCATGCAGAAGTGACAGATTCAATGCCGCATTCAGCAGGTTTCTCCCGGAAAAAACCATCCCGGCACGGACAAACATAACCGACATCATGATAACGTGAAGTGGCCAGCATCCTGCCAGTTTTCTCAAAACATATCGAAACGACTCACTCCATGTGTCCGGTATCTCAACACCATAGTACTTATACCCCACAAGGAAACCGGATACGACAAACAGAAACTCGCAGCACCGTGCCCCCAGGTCTGTCTGCGGCTTCGGCATAGTGCTGTGCCACCAGAAAATCAGCAGCATGCAGATCACCTTGAGGCCAGTGAGGCTGTGGATATAATCCTTTTTTCTTTCGGTCATATATCTCTCTTTATTTTGTCTTAAGGTTACATGGGGATTACTAAATATCTGCATTACTTACCCTGAATAATTTTCTTCAATTTCCGTTTTACTTTATTCAGCAAATACGCGTTTCTCAATTTCTCGTTCTCTTTCTCCAGTTCTTTAATCCGGATTCCTCTTTCTGCTTTCTCCCGATAGGTAATCTGCAGTTTCGCATTGATCTCCGATTTTTCCGCATAGGTCTGTTTGAGCCTGCAGTAATTATCTTTTTCACGATTATGAGGGTTGAAGATTATTGCCATAAATATATAATATTCTTCCGGATTCAACCCGTAAAAATAATACCTCTCCATCGGATCCATAGTATTATATATTCTGACACTATTGGAGAAAATCCTGTAAGGAATATCAGCAATACAACCAAGCTTATCCAGATCAGAGATTGCAGCAAGATCCAACTCCTTTTGCATCCTCAGGTAAGTAACAAAGTAGCCATAGCAATGATTGAATTTTTCTTTTTGTGTCGTAATAGAATTGCCATGAACTCTTCTCAAATATAGTTTATCTGAAATATGGCTTGCTCGTGATGCTTTCAATATAGCCTGGAACGTATATAAATTATCTTCATGAAGAATGCCTTCGACAAAAGACAGACCTTTATCCCGCAGGAACTGTGTACGGATCATCTGCATGCAGGCTGAAACACGATATTCATTATTGTGTTCCATTTCATATAATAGATCTACACCCTTGTAAACCTGATGATAGTCATGCTTCCGAACATAATATTCCTCCATCTTCTTTTTCTCTTCTCCCGCATCGTCATAGAAAGAAATCCCATCAAAGAAGAGAAGATCCAGATTGTCAGAGAACATCCTGTTGTATAACACTTCTAATGCATTAATTTCCAGATAATCGTCACTGTCGATATAATAGATATATTCACCTTCGGCGTATTGTATACCTGTATTCCGTGCTGCCGACAGACCTGAGTTTTCCTGTCTGACTATACATATTCTTTCATCTTGTGCTGCATATTGATTCAATATAGAAGAACTATTGTCCACTGATCCATCATCAACACAGATAATCTGAATATCTTTCAATGTCTGCCCTATAATACTATCCAGACATTCTGCCAGGTATTTTTCTGTATTATAAACAGGTACGATTACAGATATTTTAGTATCCTGACAACTGCTGTGTTTTATTACTCTGATATTTTTATTCTTAGGAGCAATATGCGCATCATGCCATGCCAAAGACCTAACCGACGACTCCACCAGTACGTAATCATTGTACTTATAATAGTAAGATTCTTCATGGTTCATGATACCGCTGTTATATATCTCAGATTTTTTAATAGCTTCAATGATTATACGTTTCAGTTGATTATCCCTGAAAGAATTTAGTGAAAAAACACAGCAGGATAGAAAACTTCCGATAAATCCTTTTTCAAGATCCGCGTAGATTCCCTTTTCTATCAGGTTGTGGTATATTGCATTGAATGCTTCTAAAAAGCACAGAGGATTTTTCTTCTTGTTGCTTTGAGTACTGGATTCATTGTTGATCCGGTAATTAACCAATCTCTCTTTTAGAGTCGTGATCCGCCCTGCAGCCCCAACGGCACTCAAAACAAAATAGGCATCATTTGTGTTCGGCAGATTTTGGAACTGCAGTTGTTCCTGCTCAATAAACTCTCGCTTAAATAATTTTGTCCAAGGGCACGGTGAAGTGATCTGGAATAAGTCTCCGTCGAAATCCATTCTATTAAATGGATCTTTTTCCAGAATCATATCTCTTTTAAGATAATGACTCGGATAAATATATTTATCAGCGGCATTATCATACTGTCTTCCATCAAACAAAACAACGTCTGCATCCACCGAAACTGCTTTTGCATGAATCAATTCCAGCATTTGCGGTTCAAAAAAATCATCCGCATCCAGGAAAAGAAGATACTTTCCTCTGGCTTTCTTCATACCATTGTTCCTGGCTATGCCAGCACGTTGGTTTTTTTGAGAAAGAATGATTATTCTTGAATCTTTATCTGCATAATCTTCAAGAATTGACATGGTACGATCTGTCGATCCATCATCTACACAGATTATCTCAAAGGATCCAAATGTCTGGTTTAACAGAGAATCCAGATTCTCCTGCAGATATTTTTCAGCATTATATATCGGAATAATAATACTTATTTCAGGTTTCATTCATCCATTCCTCTCTGTCAGTGAATCATTTTTATTCATTGTATGTTTTCCGCCAGCAGTTCCGGTCTGTTCTTCCGTATGATCTGCAAAGCGGCCTGCAGGGCGGCCTCAGAGTCGTCGGATTCAATCGCTTTCTGGATCTTTTCCGCTTCTTTTCTGGCGTTTTCCTGACGCTTTGCGGCAAGCCAGTTGTGATGACCTTCCGCCAGTTTTTTCATATCCTCTTCGGAGGTAGGTAGTTTTTTGGATCGCAGGAACTGTTCATAGGCATCGCAGAGATATTCTACGTCATCCCCGAAGGCTACCTGTTTCCCATGATCCAGCCACAGAATTTTGTTACAGAGATCTCTTACCTGGTCCACGGAATGGGATACCAGGATACCTGTCACGCCGCTCGCCAGGATCTGTTTCATCTTGTTTCCGCTCTTTTCCCGGAAGGCGCCGTCTCCCACGCTCAGCACCTCATCCAGAATCAGGATATCCGGGTTCACCAGACAGGCGATCGAGAAGGCCAGGCGGCTCTTCATTCCGCTGGAGAGCTGTTTGAAGGGACGGTCCTGGAAATCCTCCAGTTCTGCGAACTGTATGATCTCGTCGTACATTTCCTCAATGAATTTTCTGGTGTAGCCCAGCATGGCCCCCCGGAGATAGGTGTTTTCTTTTACAGTCAGATCCTTATCAAATCCGCTGGAAAGTTCCAGAAGAGCGGCGATGTTCCCATGAACCTCCATGTGTCCCCCGGTGGGTACCATGATTCCGGAGATGGCTTTTAACAAGGTGGATTTGCCGGCACCGTTCGTACCGATAATCCCCAGCATGTCACCCCGCTCCAGTGAGAATGTGATGTCCTTATCTGCCCAGAACTCTTTGACATGAAAGTTTCCTTTCAGTCTCCTCATAACATATTCTTTTAATCCGATATCCCGAAAATCACCGGTTATATACCGTATGGATACTCCTTCTGCTTTTATAATCGGCATGTTCTACACACCCTCCTATACGTAATACAGAAACTTATGATTATATTTTCTGTAAATCAGGCCACCGATACCTACGATCAAAACAACATAGAATGCACAAAGCAGATGGTAGGAAAGAGAAGGAATCCGTCCTTCCAGTGTGATAATTCTGAAATATCTGATGTAGCAGTATACCGGATTTAAAAGGAATAGTTTCTGAACGGTCGGTCCGAAGGACTCCACCGTGTAGAAAATCGCTGACATATACATGAGAAGCATGGTAAATATGTCATATAAATAAGTAATATCCCGAAAGAAGACAAACAGTGCCGAGAGGATCAGCCCCATGCCGATATTGAACAGTACCAGGCAGCAGACCGGATAAATCAACATCAGAAAATGAGGTCCGAAAGGAACATGATCGATCAGAGCAAACACAAAGAAAACACATAAAGTCAGTCCAAAATTGATCAGGGAAGAGATGTTTTTGGACAAGAGAAACATGTACTTCGGTACATTCACCTTACTGAAGATGGATGAATTTGCCATCAGTGCATTCATACCGCTGTTGGTCGACTCGCGGAAATAGGAAAACACCAGGTTGCCACAGAACAGATAGGTCGTGTAATGCTCCATATTTCTTCCGAAAAACTGAGTAAACACCAGGCTCATTACCAGCAGGTTCAGCAACGGCGACAAAATGCTCCAGGCCATGCCCAGGACCGTTCTTTTATATTTCTGTTTAAAATCTCTCTTGACAAGTTCCTCAAACAAGAAGGTATTTTTTTGAAATCGATCAATGGAATCGCGAATCTGGCTCATATCCCCGTTATTTCCCAGAGCATTTATCTTTTCCTGCTGTGGGAGCCTTTCTGAAATTCTTTTAAGATGCGTTTTATCGTATATTTCAGCCCGTTATCCTTCAGGCATTCTATTCCTCGTGCCAGTGCTCCCCGTTTCTCCCGGTTTACAGCCGTCGGTCCAGAGATCTTGCTGCTGGTCAGTTTCCTATACTCTTCCAGGGTATTTTCATACACCTTCCGGTACTCCCGGTATTCATGTTTATTGTAGAAATACTCCACCGGATGTTCCGTTACGTGAAGGCTTTTGTACCACTCATCCCGCAGTTTGTTATAGAGGAGGGTATAGGTCGGCTCTGCCATGGAATTGAGATTCCACAGGGAGAAGTGAACGCAGTAATTGATAAAATCCT
>CAMOYN010000004.1 GCA_946630035.1 uncultured Lachnospiraceae bacterium | reverse complement strand
GAAGGAGACAGGGTGGAGACAGGGGACGGACGTGTGTCTCCCAAACGGGAGACACACGTCCGTCCCCTGTCTCCACCCTGTCTCCCTCGTCCCCTGCCTCTCAATTGTTTGCAATGAGTCAAAAAGAACCGTCCCTTCTGACTCACGAGGAGTGGTGTTTCTGGTAGTCCCGGAGGATGTCTTCGCGGCCGCGCCGGCGAAGGCTGTTCTTGAGGAAGGTGCGGATGATGTCATAGATCACGGCGAAGATCGGTGCGCCGATGAGCATGCCCACCAGGCCCCACAGGGAACCGAATACCAGAATCGAGAAGAGAATCCAGAAACTGGAGATGCCGAGCTTGTCGCCCAGAATCTTGGGTCCCAGTACATTTCCGTCAAATTGCTGCAGTATAATGATGAAGACCAGGAAGATCAGGCATCGGATCGGACTTATGGTCAGCAGCAGCAGGGCGGAGGGGATGGCGCCGAGATAAGGCCCGAAGAAGGGGATGATATTGGTTACCCCGACGATGATGGCGATCAGGATGGCGTAGGGCATCCGGGCGATCAGCATGAAAATAAAGCAGAGGATGCCGATGATCAGGGAGTCGAGAAGTTTTCCGTTGATGAAACCGCGGAACATCTGGTTGGAGAAGTCCGCTTCCCGGAAGATCCAGTCGGCCGCTGCCTGGGGGAAAAATCCATAGACAGCTACGCGGATCTGCGCGGCGAATTTCTCCCAGCTGCCCAGAATATACGCGGAAATGATAAAACCAAGGCCGAAGTTTTTTACAACCCCCAGCAGGTTGCTGAAACTGGAAGTGACATTGGAAATCATGGTTTTCAGGTTCGGCAGTACCGTTGTCTGCAGGAAATTCTGCACATAATCGGTGACGGTAGCCAGGGTCTGCTGGATCTGACTCACCAGTTCGTGGCTGGTCTCGCCGGTATCCAGGGTCTCGATCCAGGCGCTGAAATTCTGCGCTGCGGTCGGAAGCTGGGAAAGAATCCGGGAGAGGCTGTTGATCATTTCCGGCAGTACTGCCAGCAGCAGAAGAATGATGACGACGAACAACAGTATCATGGAAATCAGAATGGCGGGGAAGCGGAAAGACCGCTCCTTTTTTTTCGGGGAAATATTCCCCAGGAGGCGCTCCAGCATATGCTCCACCCATTCACAGGTCGGGCGGATCAGATAGGCAATGATGGCGCCGTAAATGAAAGGCATGAGAATATTTAATGCCTTGCTGACCCCCGCGGTGAAGATCTCCGTGCGGAAGAACAGCATAACTACCAGGCAGACAACGGCGGCGCAGGCCGCCAGAGCCAGGAGCTGATTGCGAAAACGATGTGTGTTCTGTTGTGTGTTCATAATAATGGAACCTGAATCCCTTTCTGGTGAAAAGACGCAAGCTGAGTTTTTAAGAAACATCTTGCCCGCCAACTATTTAGTATAGTATCATAAGCGCGGACACTAAGCAAGGATAGAGAAAACACAAATAGAACACAATTGGTTTAAGGTATATTTAAGGAACGAGCCGTAGTCTATAGTCAGCAAGAGGAAATCATCCAAAAGCAAAGCGGATAACTTAATGTAGTAAGAGAAATCCGCTGAGAGAACCCGGCAAAGCGCCGCAATGTGCATGGCTCCGCAATGAAATAGAAAGTGAGGACAGCGACTATGATGAGAACGAGCGACAATAATATCCTTGATAAGAATAATCCGTGTAACAGGAACAACAGTAAAAAATGTGTTAATCGTAAGAAATGGCTTGTGTGGATGCTGATGGCAGCGATGGTCGCCGGAAGTGCCGGAACAACCACCTTTGCGGCGGAACAGACGACCGCCCAGACTGCGGCGGATGTGGAAGAAAGCGGAACGGCTTCCGGAGAAAACGGAGCCGCCGCGAGCGAAGGCGCAGTCTCCGGGGAAAACGGAGCCGCCGGGGATAGTGCCGCTTCCGAAGGGGAAGAGGGAAGACCGGAAATGCCCCCCGGGGGAGAGAACGGAGAGATGGGAACGCCTCCGGATGGTGAGAATGGAGGCCCCGGAACCCCTCCCGGCGGTGGCGACGGCGAAATGGGAACCCCTCCCGGCGGGAACGGTGAAATGGGAACGCCTCCCGACGGAGGAAACGGTGGCCCCGGCGGAATGCCCGGCGGTGGTTCCGGCGGAGCTCCGGAAAGCTATGATGCCGTGACAACCGTGGATTCGGATGAAATCCTGACCGAAGACATCACATCCACCGGCACCGACGAAAATGCACTGCTGGTGACAGATGGTGAGGTTTCCCTCACAGACGCTTCCGTAACCAGAACTTCCACGGATTCTACCGGCGGGGACAGCGCCAGCTTTTACGGCGTCGGTGCTGCCATCCTGGCCACCGGCGGAACACTGACACTGGACAATCTGACCATAGATACCGATGCCGCCGGAGGTGCCGGTGTATTCAGCTACGGCGACGGCGTGGTATACGTCAGCAATTCCACCATCAACACAACCCAGGACACATCCGGAGGAATTCATGTGGCAGGCGGCGGCACATTATATGCAGAAAACCTCACCGTAAATACAGACGGCGCATCCTCTGCAGCGATCCGCTCCGACCGGGGCAGTGGTACCATGGTGGTGGACGGCGGCAGCTATACCGCCAACGGCCAGGGCTCTCCGGCAGTCTATGTGACCGCGGACATCACAATCCGTGACGCCGAACTGACAGCCACCGGTTCCGAAGCCCTTTGCCTGGAAGGACTGAACTCCGTTCGACTGTACGACTGCACACTGACCGGCAATATGCCTGATCAGGAGCAGAATGACAATACCTGGACGGTCATTCTCTACCAGAGCATGTCCGGCGACTCCGAAGTAGGCGAAGGCAGCTTTGAAATGGACGGCGGGACATTAGTCAGCCAGAACGGCGGCCTCTTCTACACCACCAACACGGACAGCACCTTCGTGATCCGCAACGTGACCATCGAAGCCTCCGAAGACAGCGAGTACTTCCTGCGCGCCACCGGAAATGCCAACCAGCGCGGCTGGGGCACCACCGGCAGCAACGGCGCCGACAGCACCTTCACCGCCATTCAGCAGGAGATGAACGGCGACATTCTCTGGGACAGTATCTCCGAACTCGACCTCTACGTAACCGACAGCAGCGTCCTGACCGGAGCCATCATCGATGACGAATCCTGCGCCGGCGAGGGCGGAGACGGATACTGTCGGGTCGTGATCGACGAGACCTCATCCTGGATCGTCACCGGCGACAGCACCGTCACCCAACTGGAATGCGCAGGCACCATCACCGACACCGAAGGCCACACCGTAACCATCACAGGCACCGACGGAACCACCTACGTAGAAGGCGACAGCGAGTACACCATCACAGTAGAAAGCTACACCACAGAAACCGATGTCACCGGCGCCGGCACCATCACCGAACAATAAACCCCAAAGCCGCCACCGAACCGCCCACCACCGGGGACAGGTCCCGGTGGCGGCTTTTTGCCGGTGAACCACCAATGAACCGCCAGAGGGACCTGTCCCCGGTGGTGAGTTTTGCGAGGCGGCGGCGTATCCGACGGGGGACCTGTCCCCACTGGTGGGATAAGAACGCCGGGGTGTTCTTGCTGTTGACTTGCGGTCCGGGATACCGTACAATATTTCCGATATACAATACAATCAACAGAACGGAGAATAGTATGCCTGTATTTGATTTTTCAAACACTCCGGAACCGGGAGTCCAGTCGGAATGTACCTACACGGTTTTTTACACAGATAAAGGGAATCCCTCGCCGGAGCATCCGATTCTTGTGCTGGATAATAAGAAACGGTCGTGGCGGCACCATTCCCATGGAATTTTCACCAATCCGATCAAGAGAACGTCATTTGAATTCCAGGAAGAGGACGGGGCGGATCAGGCGGACATTCTCACTATTGACGCCCGTTTCACCAGTCTGCTGAAATGGCTCGGAGAGAACCATATCCTGGTCTGCCTTTCCGGGGAGAACCGTCCGGAGGGCTATGCCGTGTACCGAATTCGGGAAATGGCCTTCGGCGGCGGGACGAAGCTGTCGGCGGAGGACGGTTTCCTGCAGTTTATGATTGAACGTCTGCTGGCCAGCCCGGCGCCCTCCGCGGAGAGCGTGGATGAGGAGGCGGATGAAGACGGCGATGACATGAAACTCACCAGTCTTCAGAGCATCACAGATTTCATGAACTGCGCCGGCCGGACGCTGCCGGACAATATCCGTCTCTGGGCCAGGAGAAATCTGGCGGTGGCCCGTTCCCATGAGGTGACCCCGGAGGAACGCCGCCATGCCCAGCGGGCGCTGTCCATTATGATGAATATACAGTGGAAAAATGATTATTTCGAATCCATTGATCCGGTGGAAGCGCGGCGGATTCTGGACGAAGAGCTCTATGGAATGGAGCGGGTGAAACAGAGAATTATCGAGACGATTATTCAGATTAACCGGACACATACCCTGCCGGCCTATGGTCTGTTGCTGGTGGGACCGGCCGGTACCGGAAAATCCCAGGTGGCCTACGCCGTGGCCCGGATTCTGAAACTGCCCTGGACGACCTTGGACATGAGCTCCATCAACGACCCGGAGCAGCTGACGGGCAGTTCCCGGATCTACGCCAATGCCAAACCGGGCATTATCATGGAAGCATTTTCCATGGCAGGCGAGTCGAACCTGGTATTCATTATCAATGAGCTGGACAAGGCCGCAGCCGGTAAAGGGAATGGCAATCCGGCGGATGTGCTGCTGACGCTGCTGGACAACCTGGGATTCACGGACAATTACATCGAGTGCATGATTCCGACGTCGGGTGTCTATCCCATCGCCACAGCCAATGACAAGAGTCAGATCAGCGCCCCGCTGATGTCCCGCTTCGCCGTAATTGATATTCCGGACTACACCCCGGAAGAGAAAAAGATCATTTTTTCAAAATTTGCCCTTCCCCGGGTCCTGTCCCGGATGGGAATGAAACCCTCCGAGTGCATCGTGGAAGGAGAAGCCCTGGAAGCTGTCGTAGAACGCTACGCCGATACCACCGGCATCCGCGATCTGGAACAGGCCGCCGAGCATCTGGCCGCCAACGCACTGTATCAGATCGAAGTAAACCACGTTTCCGAAGTAGTATTCGACGCAGCCAGCGTGAGAGAACTACTGTAAATACCCGCCAGCACCCGCCAGCGGGGACATCCCGCCAATGGGGACAGGTCCCGGTGGCGCAGCCGCAGGGACCTGGACGCTAACGAAAATACCCGCCACTGGGGACAGGTCCCCAGTGGCGGGTATTGCTAACTCAGGGGAAGATCCGCCACCGGGACCTGTCCCCGGCGGCGGGTGAGGTTACAGAAGGTGCAGGAAATGGCGGAGGGTGACGGCTTTCATGGGCTGGCCGTCCTGGTCTGCCTCGGTCGCTTTCTCCCGGAGTATTGCTGTCAGCTGGGGGAGTCCTTCCAGTAGGTCTTCGGCGCTGTCGGGAAGTTCCCGTTTGCTGGCGGAGACGATTTTTGCGATCAGATCGGCGAAGGTGATCCGGCGCTGATTGTTTTCCAGAGAGTCAAAATGATCTATGACAGCCTGGATGAGCTCTTCGTCGAGGCCGGAGAGGACGCTGTGGCGGCAGGCACGGATTGCCTTTTCGTCATGACTGCGGCAGGCGGCCAGCAGTTGATTCCGGTCGGCGCGCCGGCGGTATTCTCCGCCTTCCATATAGGTGAGAATCTTCTGATATATAGTCTGCTCGGCCTCGGTACAGGCGGAGAGTTCCTTTTCCGTGAGTGGCTCTGCCCGAAATTCCGGGGCGGACTGTGCATCATTTGCCTGTGCCAGGGAAATCTCCAGTCCCTTCTTTATTTTTCTCATATCCGGTGTTTCCGGCCAGCAAAATCCTTCATATTCTCTGGCCAAAATCAGGTTCCGGATCAATACAATATATTCATCCGGTGCAAGAACTCCCTCCTCGGCCATATGAAGATACGTACTCCAGCCTTCCGCCAGCACGGAATCGTCGATTTCAGCAAAAGACAGAGACCGCAGACGGTTCTCCGGCCGTGACATTCCCTGAAAAGCCTCTTTCATATGGTGAATCTGAGGGCGGAGGATGTCATCGTCCCAGTTGCCGGAAGTGATACTGTCCTTCAGACAGAGAGGCAGGCAGCGGTCCTGGTAAAATTCGGGATATTTCTGCTGAAGCTTGTTCAGTCCATATCCGTACAGTTTACTGCGGGAAATGCGTCCGTTTTTGGACAGAATGGTGAACAGAACAAAGGAGGTAAAGACCGGACGGATATCCGTCTCCGGCATCTGCTCCTCCCGGCAGAATTCAAAGATGCGCTCAAAATCCTGAAGTCCGCTTCGCAGGCTGCGGATATTGTGAACTTCGCAGCTCGCCAGCAAGGCATAGAGTTCCTGCCGGGTATTCTGCAGAAAATCCTTATATCCCTTCAGCGAAGTGCGGTACTGCTTCAGAATACTGTCGATGACCGCGGTTTCGTCTACGTGCAGACGCACCGTCTGCTCAATCAGTTTCTCCTTCATTTCCGAATAATTCAGAAATTCTCTTTTCCGGTCCGCTGAACTTCCGGCCTCCGACGAATTCCGGTTTTCAATCTTTTCCTCATTGGCCACAATGATGGTCTTGATGTGAAGATTCTCACAATATTCATTGATACAGCCGAGAATCTCCACCTGGGAGAGGTTCGTGCGCTCCAGATCATCGAAAATCAGGATCACACGCCGCCCGGCCATCACAGGTTCCGGCTGAATATACTCGTAAGGGTCCTGCAGATACATGCTCATCCAGGGACTCTCCTCCCCGATCCGGTAGACCCAGTCATTGGCAGAAGGCGCGGTGGCAGTTTCGGCAGAGCCAGATACCGGATTTGCAGACTCTTCCCGCAGAATCATGAGAAAATGCTCCAGATACTCCCGGCGGATTTTTTTCCGGATCTCATCCAGAGATTCCTCCCCGAAAAGAGAAATCCGAAGTAATATATAGCCAACCCCAAGCTCAGCCGGAAGATCCTTCTCCAGCAAATGCGTCTTGCCGGAGCCCCATTCTCCGCAGAGAAGCAGGGCGCCAAAGGTATTCTCCCCCCGGCAGTAACGGGCGATTTCTTTTAATGTGGTAGACATAAGGGATCCTCCAAGTTAAAATTGGTAATTTTGCTTATATCATTTCCGTAGAACATTGTCAATGCCTGCAGAAAAGGATCCGTATAATGGCTCGCATCGAGTTTATAGATACTTTATAAAATATTCATTGAATGTTTAGTAAAAAGCAAACTGCCAGTTTGTGGTCACCTGTCCTTTTCCGTGTTATACTCTCTGGTACATATCAATTCTACAGAAAGAGAGGATAAAATACGACGAAAGAACATAGTCTTCAAGAGCAGACAAAGGATTTTCAGGGGATTCATCGGGAGGAGATACGGTTCCGAAGAGCCGCCCTGGGAGATTCCGGATCGGATCGTGTAGGAGAAGGTATTCCGGCTTACAAAAATGCAGATTGTGACAGCGAGTGGAAAGACGATGGAAGTAAATTTCGGAGGAGAGACCAAAACGGGATCAACTATGAACGTCAGGGGTCTTATACCGTGGAAGATTATTATGCGATGGAGGATGACGTTAGGCGGGAACTGATCGATGGTACATTTTACGATATGGCCTCTCCCGGAGCGGTACATCAGATTCTGCTGCTGGAACTGGCGGTGGCGTTGCGTGCCTATATAAATAAAAAGAAGGGAAAATGCAGGGTGATGATGGCTCCCTTCGATGTACAGCTGGATCAGGATAACCGGACCATGGTACAGCCAGACCTTATGGTGGTCTGCCGGCCGGAGATTCTCACTCCGAAAAAATGTTTCGGGGCGCCGGATCTTGTGATCGAAATATTGTCATCTTCCACCGCTTCCAGAGATCTGATCCTGAAACTCGGGAAGTATCAGCGCGCCGGAGTAAAGGAATACTGGCTGGTGGATCCGAAGCAGAAGAGAGTGATGGTGTACGCAGATCTTCCTGAGCTGAACCCGGTGGTCTATGCATTCACAGATACGATTCCTGTGGGGTTATGGGAAGGAGACTGTGCACTGGATTTTGCGGAAATCTCCGCCGGAATACAGAAACTCCGGGCGGCTTGGGTTTGACAGTTACTTGCGCAAAAGGTATACTGAAAACATGCAAAGATATCTCAGTGGAAGACGGCTCCTCTTATTCAGGGGATCCCACTGGGAAAAGGGGAGGATAAGGTATGTTTTCACGTAGAAAAAAACAGCCGGAGATAATTTCATTGACGGTGACGGAAACCAGGGAAGAGGCAGAGCAGATCCAGAATATGCTGCAGCAGGACGGGATCCGCTCCGTGCTCCGGGATAGAAGCGCTGAGCCGGAACTGGAACTGACCGGATACAATCATGTAAATGGAATGACAGGAGTGGAGATTCTGATCAATCCGGAAGACGCAGAACTCGCGGTCGGAATCCTTCGCGTTGCCGGAGTCTTCGAGGAGACAGAAGAACTGACAGATGAAGAGCTGGAAGCCCTGGCGCTCTCCATGCCCGAGATCATCGAGTAAACCAGCGAAACAATCAGCCACCCGCCAATGGGGACAGGTCCCGGTGGCGGGTGGCGGTGGCTTGGTGGGGGACTGTAAGCTCCGGATATTTTTCCGTTGCACAATTGAAGTAATATCGGTATACTAAACCATAGTGGCGTACTATGCAGGAGCATAGAATGTCTGAACTAAATTAAGTTAGGAAACGGGGGAAATGATGAAAACAGAATATCGATGTAGAAAGAAAATCCTTCTTGGGGGATTACTGGGATTTCTGGTGCTGGTTGGCACCCTGCTGCCGTTTTCGGTATCGGTGAAGGCAGAAGCCAAGCTGAACAAAACGGAGCTGTCTCTTCTGGAGGGCTGGACGGTTCAGCTGCGGGTAAAGGGCACCGATAAAAAGGTGAAATGGAAATCGGCCAACAAGGCGGTGGCTTCTGTGACAACGACCGGACAGGTGAAAGCCGTTTCGGAGGGGAGTACCACGATTACTGCCACGGCAGGCAAGACGACATTGTCCTGTGCAGTGGAAGTATTTGCGGGAAACCTGGATGTTACAGAAAAAATCCTGGCGACAGGGAACCGACACACGCTGATATTCAGCGGGAATAAAAAGGTGGATCGCTGGGTGAGCACCGACACTTCGGTTCTCACCGTCACACGAAAAGGAAGAGTGACCGGAATTCATTCCGGTACAGCCAAGGTGCGTGCGGTGATCGGCAATTCCCGGATCTCCTGTAAATTTGTGATCCTGGATCCGGTGACGGACGATGAGTCCCGAAAAGGCCTGAAAGGATCCTGGAAAAATAAATACGGGAATACCTATTATATCTATCCGGATAATTCCATGCTGGTGGGAAGCCGGAAGGTCGGAGACACCTACTATGTATTTGATCTGAATGGCGCCCTGCAGAAGCCGGAGAAAAAATCCATCGTCGATGTCGGAAAAGACAGATATTACGTGGATCCTTCCGGCAAAGCACTGACCGGATGGCATGTGATTGAGGATAAACTTTACTATGCCAGAGAGAATGGTGAGATTCTTAGGGATCAGACCTTCGAGGGGATCGCGCTGGGAGAGGACGGAGCCGCGAAGGATACGGATGCAGCCACATGGCAGAGCGTCGTGTCACAGAGGGTGGATTCCCTGGTGACAGACAACATGTCCAAATCGCAGAAGCTGCGCGCCTGCTGGAACTACCTCGTGACCAGGAAGAATTTCCGCTATCGCCTGCGCTACCCGAACCTGAACAAATCCGGATGGCAGAAAGAGACGGCCTGGAACATGCTGACAACCCACTCCGGCAACTGTTACAGCTTCGCCTGCGCCTTCGCAGCGATGGCCCACACCATCGGCTATGAACCCTACGTCATCTGCGGCCGGGTATCCGGCTCCCGGGATCATGCCAGAGACGGCCTGACCCGTCACGCCTGGGTGACCATCGGCGGAGCCCACTACGACCCTGAAGGACAGTTCGCCGGCTGGTACCGCGGCTGCTACGGCAGCGGAAGATACCGCATCCGACACACGATTCAGAGGAAGGTAAAATACGCCTGATTCGGCATACCTTGACACAGGTGATATAATGATACCAGAATCATTCGTTGATGCAGGATACAAACCCTCGTCAGAACTCAACAGAAAGGGACAAAAACCATGAGAGAAAATATTCTGAAGAAAACCATTGCGTTCGGTCTGACCGCTCTGGCCGCAGCTGCCATGACACTGGCAGCCGGTGAAGCAAAAGCAGCTTCCGACGCAGTATACCGCACCCTCGATGAGATCAAGGAAAGCGGCACCATCAACATCGGCGTATTCTCCGACAAAAATCCATTTGGCTATGTGGATGAAAACGGCGAATATCAGGGATACGATGTTTATTTCGCACAGCGGATCGGACAGGACCTGGGCGTGGAAGTCAACTATGTATCCACAGAAGCCGCCAACCGAGTCGAGTACCTGGAGACCGGAAAGGTGGATATCATCCTGGCGAATTTCACCGTGACCGAGGAGAGAGCGGAGAAGGTAGATTTTGCACTGCCTTACATGAACGTCTCCCTGGGCGTGGTCTCTCCCGAGAGCCGCGTGATCACCGATCTGACCCAGCTCACCGCCGAGGACCAGGTGATCGTCATTTCCGGAACCACAGCGGAAACTTACCTCATTGAGAATCATCCGGAGATCACCCTTCAGAAATACGATTCCTATGCAAATGCAAAGAATGCCCTGGAGAATGGCAACGGCGTTGCCTGGGCAAATGATAATACCGAAGTCATCGCCTACGCCAACCAGTACCCCGGCTTCGTTGTAGGAATCCCGACCCTGGGCAGTCAGGACACCATCGCCCCCGCTGTATCCAAGGGAAATGAGACCCTCCTGACCTGGATCAACGAAGAGATCACCGGCCTGGCCGACGAACAGTTCTTCCATGAAGATTATGAAGCAACCCTGCTGGAAACCTATGGCGAAGAATTCGAAGACCAGCTGGTCATTGAAGGCGGCGTGATTGCCACCGAAGAGGAAACCGCTGTGGAAGAAACCGCCGCTGAGTCCACCGAGGAAGAAACCACGGTAAAGGCCACCGAGAAAGAGACCAAGAAAGAGACAAAGAAAGAAACCAAGGCAGAAAAGAAGAAAGAAAAGAAGAAAGAGACTAAGGCAGAAAAGAAGAAAAAAGAAACAAAAGAAGAAACCACCAAGGCGGAAAAGAAGAAAAAAGAAACAAAAGAAGAAACCAAGGCGGAAAAGAAGAAAGAGACTAAGGCAGAAAAGAAGAAAGAGACAAAAGAAGAAAAGAAAGAGAAAGAAACTAAGAAAGAAAAGAAGGCTAAGAAGAAAGTCGTCAGCAAGAAGAAATACATGGATTGCGACGGCAGCGGCCACGGCTACT
Organism: uncultured Lachnospiraceae bacterium; assembly: GCA_946630035.1. GTDB lineage: Bacteria > Bacillota > Clostridia > Lachnospirales > Lachnospiraceae > UBA3305. The sequence continues at coordinate 21,024 of CAMOYN010000004.1, read as the reverse complement.
GGGAGATCAAATACGATGACGGTTCCGTGGTAATCAAGAAATTCTAAAGAAGATAAGAACCGGTATGTTGCGCATGGAATGCGCGGCATACCGGTTTTTATTCTATCTGGAACATTTTTCACAGAAAAATGTATGAAGGCTTCATACGTGGGAAGAAGCCAAAAGGACGGAACTGCGCGGGTTGAAATGAGTTTTCCCGGTGTCGGAGCGATATCTGGTGCTGAACTGAAAAACAATCCGTCACAGAATCTGTACAACCATAAAATATTTTTCTTGACACTTCTCCCGGCGGTGATACAATAGGGTAAATACGGAATGTTTCGATATGTAGAGAAATGGAGGCGCAGGGAGATGTCAGAGAAATGGAAGGATGATTCGCACGGGATTGAGACAGAATTACAGAATGGCACGGATTCTGCGGATGAAGTATACCGGGCAGAGCGGGAGCATGAGAAAATTGCGGTCGCCGCCTTCCGGCGGCGGGCACTGCAGTACGGGGATGCAGACAGGGTCTCGGAGACGCCGTTGACGGAAGCTGTCGCGCAGGAGTATATCAAGGATTCCGACAGCCATCCGCATTCATATGCTCACAAGAAAAAATCTGGACATTTACATACCTATGACAATCAGGGAAAGTATACGGTAGAGGACTACTATGCTCTGGATGATGACCAGCGGCGGGAACTGATCGACGGCGTATTCTATGATATGGCGTCACCCTCGATTACACACCAGATGATTTCCGGAGAATTATTCTGGAGGCTGAAGAATTATATCAGTAATAACAAAGGCGGCTGCAAGGTGCTGTATGCGCCGTTTGATGTTCAGCTGGATCGAGATAATCGTACAATGGTGGAGCCAGATCTGATGGTCATCTGTGACCGGGAGAAACTTACGCCCAGAAACTGCTTCGGAGCGCCGGACCTGGTGATCGAGATCCTCTCCCCCTCTACCGCCCAGAGAGACCTGATTCTTAAGCTGGGAAAATACCGGAAGGCCGGCGTGCGGGAATACTGGGTCGTCGATCCACGACAGAAACAGGTACTGGTATATCCGAATCTTCCTGCTGCTCTGGAGCCAAAAGTATATGATTTCACACAGAAAATCCCCGTCGGCATCTGGGAAGGAGAATGCGAAGTGGATTTCGCAGAGATATACGAGAGTATAAGGTATCTGTATGAGGCCGAAGAAGGTGATGCAGGATGAGCAGTAGGCCGAAGAATGCAGATGATTTACACAAGGTAGATTCGGAGTGTCGGAAGAGTATGGAAATGAAAGATAAAAAACGAAGGGCAGAGCGTGAGCATGAGAAAATTGCGGTCGCCGCCTTCCGGCGGCGGGCACTGCAGTACGGGGATGCAGACAGGGTCTCGGAGACGCCGTTGGCGGAAAACGCCGAACAGGAGTATTTTAAGGAGTCCGACAGCCATCCGCATTCATATGTTCACAAGAAAAAATCAGGACATTTACATACCTATGACAATCAGGGGAAATATACGGTAGAGGACTACTATGCTCTGGATGATGACCAGCGGCGGGAACTGATCGATGGCGTATTCTATGATATGGCGTCACCCTCTGCATTACACCAGGCTATCGTATTGGAACTGGGAAGGAGGTTGTCCGATGCCATAGAGCAAAATCAAGGAAATTGCAGAGTCTTTATTTCACCGTTTGACGTGCAGCTGGATCGGGATAACCGCACCATGGTGGAGCCGGATTTGATGGTTATCTGCGACCGGGAGAAGCTCACGCACAGGAACTGTTTTGGGGCTCCGGATCTGGTGATCGAGATCCTCTCCCCCTCCACCGCACAGAGGGACCTGATACTGAAGCTGGGAAAATATCGAAAGGCCGGCGTGCGGGAGTACTGGATCGTCGATCCAAAGCAGAAACAGGTACTGGTGTATCCGAACCTTCCTGCTGTTCTGGAACCCAAAGTATATGATTTTACACAGAAAATCCCCGTCGGAATCTGGGAAGGACGATGTGAAGTGGACTTCGCGATGATATTCGAGAAGATAGGGGATTTGTATGAGATCGAAGTATAGCGGGTGACAGGGATTCGCAATAACGTGCACAAAAAAAGGCCGCAGCCGTTGTCTAAGCCAACTAGGACAACGGCTGCGGCAAGAACGCCGGGGCGTTCTTAATTTCCAAACATTAATTGTCTGTGTAGTATACAATGACCGGGGTGTGTTCCGGCAACATGTCGTAAAGAGTGGCTGCGGCCTTCGGGGGCAGATTGATGCAGCCATGGGAGCCGCTGCGGCGCCAGATAGATCCGCCGAAGCGTCCGCGCCAGCTGGCATCGTGGAGACCGACGCCGTCATTGGTCAGACGCATCCAGTATTTTACCTTCGTCTGATAACCGTATTTACCGTTGGGCTGACGGTTGCCTTTCAGTACCTTATTTCTCTGCTTATCATAGATGAAGAAGGATCCTCCGGGAGTCCTGCGCTCATCGGTATTTCTTCCGGAGACGACATCCGTATCAAAGAGAATCTCGCCGTCTTTGAATACCCAGAGGTGCTGTTCGCCCAGATCGATATCCACGTAGAAACTACCGTAGCCATAATTGTCATCCAAGGTGGTAGCTTCCCTCTTGGCGAAGTTAAGCTCACGCTCTACGATGGCATTATTGGCAAGCTCCTCTTTCAGCTGCGCCAGTTCAGCTTCGGTATCCAGCTTCCAACCATAGTAATCCGAAGGCGGTACCATGATGATATCCCCGGCGTGGTTCTTGAAAGGCCTCTCTTTTCCCAGGGTGGTCACTTCGGCTGCCAGATTATCTACATATTCCTGCAGATGCTGATTCCAGACTTCATCGTCTTTATAGTAATTCCCTTCTTCGTCCCGGACCAGCCAGTCCCGCAGGGTGTTTCCGTTCAGCACCCGGGTATCGCCGCTGGGCATGGTATAAGTAATGGAGGCCACGGCCAGGTCATTCAGCTGCTCGCAGTTTTCCTGCAGGGTCTCATCGGTGGAACGAACCCGGGGTTCGGTGTAGAGATCCGGGACCGTCGTAATATCCAGTGTCGTTTCATCGCTGCCGATGGCATTTATGATGGCATCCGCAGCGGTGTCCGGATCCAGAGTGGTACCCTCCTCCTCGGGAATGATCACATAGGAGTCATCCCGGAAGGTGAGATAGGAACGTACGGCGGGTTCCATATTATCCGGATTCAGCTCCGGCAGGGAACGGATGGCATTTTCCAGTTTCTCCTCGGAGTACTGGGAGGAAGTAGGCACCAGGTAGTCCGTGGCGGCTCCCAGCATGGCGGGAAGCCAGAGGTACGGATTCTGCATGGACAGCGCCGTCTGAACTCCACTGTCTTTATGATACTGATAATCGATATCCTTACCGTCGATCACTTCCTTCTGATCTTCGCGGAAGGCAACGGTCAGGGTATATCCTTCGTAATTCTGCGCAAGCTTATCCTCTACCTCCGAAACGGTAAGCCCGGCAACATCTATGCCATTCACCGTGGTGCCGGGAAGAAATGTCTGCTTGTACTGCTGAGAATAATAAATATACCCGGCAGCAGCGGCACCGACAACGAGAGCAGAGACAGTTCCTATAATGATTTTTGTAGTATTTTCAGCCAAGGGAAACTCCTTTTAATAATCGTCCCAAAATGTAACAGGACAGAACCAATCATCGTCTGATTTTGATTATTGGAAAGTGTAAATCTATACGATAGCACACAATGGATTAGTGCACTTATATTTTGCAAAATTTAAACCGCATTGCTGCAGTAAATATAATTATACTTATAATACCCGCTGGTTGTAAAGGGGAAATATCTTACTTGTTTTTTACATTTTTATTGCAGGGCAGTTCATAAATACCCGTAGAGATGGGCGTTTCCGTGGTGCAATACGAGGAAGTGTCAGAGGAATATCCGGTTGCTCTTTTGGGGGGACTGTGCTAAGATTTCAGTAAATTGGGATTATATCTCTATATGTTAAGGAGGAATAAAACAATGAGTAAGACATTGGTAGCATATTTTTCCGCAAGTGGCGTGACAGAAAAAGCGGCCGCGCAGCTGGCTAAAGCAGCCGGTGGCGACCTGCTGGAGATTGCTCCGAAGGTAAAATACACCTCCGCTGATCTGGACTGGATGGATAAGAAGAGCCGCAGTTCACTGGAAATGAATGATGCAGCTTGCCGCCCGGAAATGGCGGATACATCCGCTGACGTTTCTGCTTATGATACGGTTTATATCGGTTTCCCGGTTTGGTGGTACACCGCTCCCCGCATCATCAATACCTTCCTGGAAGCCTATGATTTTTCCGGCAAAAAGATCGCTCTGTTTGCCACCTCCGGCGGCAGTGGTATTGACAAATGTGTAACCGACCTGAAGAAACAGTACCCGGCTCTGGATTTTGTCGGCGGTAAACTGATCCGCGGATCGGTAAGCGGCGACGTACTCGCAGAGCTTCTGTAAGATAGAGAAGATCCCCCCGGTATTCTTGGTTAGAGAAAGGAAGATTATTTCGTGAGAGAAATATTAGTGGAAGGCAGAACGCTGCCCGAGACATATCATAAGGCGCTGCTGGCCCTTCACCGGGACGGGGAAGTGACCGACTGCGCCGACTGGAACACTACCCAGAAAGAAGTATCCATGACCATGCACGTGCTGGAACCCCTGGCGGAACCGGCTATTTCCAAGTGTTTCATCGGAGGCCCCCGGGAACTGGAGCAGTATCGGATGGAGATGCTGGACGGAATCCTGGACTTCGAAGTGGCTAAGGGGAACTGGGCCTACACCTACCACCTGCGCTACGCAGACCAGGTACCCTTCATCATTGACGAACTGAAACGCAACCCCTCCAGCCGCCGGGCCGTCATGACCATCCGGGACAAAGAGGCCGACATGGGGAGCGAAGACCCCGCCTGCCTCCAGCACATTCAGTATTTTATCCGGGACGGGAAACTGTGCTGCAAAGTCATGTTCCGCTCCAACGACGCCTGCAAGGCATCCTTCATGAACGCCTTTGCCCTGATACAGCTGCAGAAACGGATCGCAGAATCCCTGGGAGTCACTGTCGGCGATTACACCCACCGCGCCAACAGCTACCACTGCTACGAAAAAGATTTCCAGATGCTGGACAACTACGTCCGCCTGATTGAGAAAGAAGGCCTCGACGGCCCGGTCTTCGACTACGAAGACGGCTGGGACGAAATCATGGAAGAAGAACGCGAAGGCATCCTGCAGCAGGTCGAAGAACTGAAAAACCACTAACCCAGGCCCCCGCCACCGGGAAAAAGGGAGGAAATTCATATGAATGATACACTGCTGATATATTACAGCTTTGAAGGAAATACGGAATTTGTGGCTAAGACCCTGACGGAAAAACTGAAAGTCGATGTAGAGCGGCTGCAGGTGACAAATGAGCCGCCCCGCAGCGGTCTGGGGAAGTTCCTGCGGGGAGGAAAGAGCGCTCTGTTCCAGGAAGATCCTGGGTTAAAACCGATCACAGCCAATGTAAAAGACTACTACGATATCATCATCGCATTTCCGGTGTGGGCCGGCAGCTATCCGCCGGCGATCGGCGCTTTCCTGGAAGCAAATCCCTTTACCGGCAGAAATGTATACCTGATCGGTTGCTCCGCCAGCGGAAATGCATCCGGTGCCTTCGACAAACTGACCCGTAAACTCCAGGGGAATACAATCCTGGGAACCCTCAGCCTGAAAAATCCACTGAAAAACCAGGACGAAACCCGGGAGCGAATCCGGGAATTCGCCGCAAGACGCAACTGAAATGAGACAGAAAGCTGCCACCGGGACCTGTCCCCGGTGGCGGCTGGCGCTTCTGGTTATGTGGTCAGAATCAGGAAGGAGAGCTGGAGGAGGAAGCGGGTGTGGACGTCGTCGAGACGGATCTGCCCTACTTCCTCGATTTTTTTCAGGCGGTAAATGACGCTGTTGCGGTGGAGGAAGAGGGCGTCAGCGGTGTCTTTGATGCTGTTGTTGCATCTGAGATACTCGGAGAGGGTCTCGACCAGCTGAGAATCATTTTCGTTATCGTAAGTTTTGAGCAGGGGGATTGCCGGATGTATATACCGGCGGATATCCTCCCGCTTTTTTTGATTGCGAATCATGACATAGACGCCGAATTCCTCAAAATAATAAAAGCGGCGGCCGGGATCGACGGACATGCCGGCTTCCAGGGCGTCTTCCGCTTCGTTCAGAGCGGTCCGCAGATTACGGATGTCGTGGAAAACATTGCTGATGCCGGTACAGACCTGGATCTGGGGAGGAAATAATGTAAGGATACAATGAGGGTCGGTCAGATCATCGGCGCTGCCGATGACGATGGCGTAATCCCGGCTGGAAAGGATGTGGCAGTTCGGAAGTATTTCACCTAGCCGGGAAGAGAGATAGGCCTCGGAGGGAAGTGCTTTTTCTTTGCTTTCAGCCGTCATATAAAAAAGCTGGATCCGGTCCGGAAAGGGGAGTTTCTGATAAGCTTCCGGCTGGGCGCTGAGAGGGGCCCCGATCAGGAGACTGTGAAGGAAACTGCGGTAAGCGTTGGTGTGATAGAGCATTTCCGGGGAATATTTCATGACAGAATAGCCGATGACCCCGCTCAGGATCCGCAGCATCTCCACGTGGGACGGCCGGTAAGAATCATCATTCTCAATCAGAATGATAAAACCGGTCCAGGTGTCACGGCAATAAACCCGGCTGGCGAGCTTGCGGAAGGGCGAGGATTTACAGGTCACCTCGATGGGATTGGAACTGGAATCTGCCATCTGAATTGCTTTCAGCTTCCGGACCTCGGTGATGAATTCATAGTCACAGTAGCCGCGGCTGATATTGTTGGACCAGAGAGGATCGGTGACCGGAACCTGGGTGGAGTAACTGAGGATCCGGAAATCCCGGTCGATGAAGATCAGGGAAGCGCCAAAGGACTGGGAGGCGACATCGATCAGGGTGTCCACGCTGTGGACCCGGTCGGCGACATCCATGATATAGGCATAAAAAGCATTCTGCTTCCGGTTGGTCAGCAGATCCTGCACCTCATTGAAAATACTGCTGAAATCCTCGGGGCGGATCCAGGCCAGATTTTTCAGCTGCGGCAATGCATCTGTCCCGGTCGGCTCCCCGGCCGGATGGTTCATCTCCGGCAGCGAAACCGTCCTGGGCTGCTCTCCGGCCAGGATACAGTTCATAGGCAAAGTCATGGATTGGTTATCATAACCAAAGAAAAGGGTTCCGGGAGAGGCGGAGACGTCTCTGGGATCGATCAGTTTTATTTCCAGGATCTCCTCTTCTCCGTCTATTATGGCTGGATGAATGTCGAAATCTTTTGAAAGAATCTGGACGATATCTGCGAATTTCATGGCGAACTCTCCTGTAGTTTTTCCAATAGCCTTTTAACGGAAAATTAATCTTTCACATGTATAGACAGCCCGTGGAAGCGCACGTATGAGTATTCTGTCAGAATCTGATTTCACAATAGTATATGGTGCACAAAAAGTCAATGGATTTTTATATATGATATACGTGGAAATGAGAGGGGAAATGGGTTATAATTACAATAAATATGTTAAAAATTTTACAATCCGGAATACCGGGTTGAGAAGCACAAAACAATCCGGGTATCATTAAAAAGTATAGTTATCTCGGCACCGCATTCTGGTGCCGTTGTTTCACAGACAGCCACAAGATGGCTGACGTGAAGAAAGGAGGAAGGAATGTACGACAAGTTGTTTGAAAAGGGGCGGATCGGTAACGTAGAGCTCAAAAACCGCCTGGTGATGACTCCCATGGGGACGAATCTTGCGGAGCTGGACGGAACCCCCGGACCTGCGATGCTGGCCTATTTTGAAGCCCGTGCCATCGGCGGCTGCGGACTGATCATGCCGGAAATCTGCCGGGTGAATGAGAAGACCGGTGCCGGTATGCTGCGTCAGATCTCGGCCACCAGCGACCGTCATATTCCCGGGCTGGCGAAACTGGCCCAGACCGTGCACAAACATGGATCGAAGATCTTTATCCAGCTGCACCATCCCGGAAGAGAAGGCGTCTCCTCTCTGATCGGCGGCCAGCCCTGCGTCTCGGCTTCGGACCGTGTCTGTCAGGTATCCCAGCAGGAAACCCGCCCCATGACCCTGGATGAGATCCATGAACTGGTGGGACAGTTCGGTGATGCCGCACTGCGCTGCAAGAAAGCCGGCATCGATGGCGTGGAACTTCATTGCGCCCACGGCTATCTGCTGCAGCAGTTCCTGTCCCCCTATACCAATAAGAGAACCGATGAGTACGGCGGGAGCTTCGAGAACCGGATGCGCATTGTCCTGGAAATCATCGAAGATATCCGCAAAAAATGCGGCAAAGACTATGTATTGGGCTGCCGTGTAACCGTGGATGAATTCCTCAGCAACATCGGTGTGACCGAGGATTACATTCATCTGAAAGACGGTATCCAGATCGTGAAGACCCTGGAAGCCGCCGGCATTGATTTCGTGGATGTCAGCTGCGGACTCTATGAGACCGGTATTGTCAGCGTGGAACCTATTTCCTTCCCTCAGGGCTGGAGAAAGGATTTCATCAAGGCCGTCAAGGATCAGGTAAATATCCCCGTGATCGCGGTTTCCGCAATTCGTGAACCGGAAGTGGCGGAAGCCTTCCTGGAGAATGGTGTGACCGACTTCGTGGCCTTCGGAAGAACCTGGCTGGCAGAGCCCGAGTGGGGCAAGAAAGTACAGGAAGGCCGTGTGGACGAGCTGAATAAATGTATTTCCTGCCTGCGCTGCTTCGAGACTCTGCTGGGCCTGAATGCACAGGGCCTGCCGTTTGAGTGCGCCGTTAATCCCCGTACCTGTAACGAATATCGTTACGGAGATCTGGTACCGGATACCGCCGGACACAAAGCGGTGGTCGTGGGCGGAGGCCCCGGCGGAATGACGGCAGCTCAGACGCTGGCGAAACGCGGCGTGAAGGTGACATTGATTGACCGTCAGGAAGAACTGGGTGGTACCGTAAATCTGGCGAAGAAACCTCCGCTGAAAGAGAGAATGCAGTGGATTGCCGATTATCTGGGAGGTGACCTGAAGCGCCTCGGCGTAGACATTCGTCTGGGCAAGGAAGCCACGGTGGAAGAAATCGCAGCCCTGGAGCCGGATGCCGTGGTACTGGCCACCGGATCTGCCTCCATCATTCCGAAATCCATCCCCGGCATTGATGGAGAGAACGTATATACCATCGAACAGGTGCTGACAGGCAAGAGAGAGATCACCGGCAAATCCGTGGCTATGATCGGCGCTGGCCTGACCGGACTGGAGACCGGTGAATTCCTCGGCGCCAAGGGCCTGAAAGTCACCTTCGTGGATATGCTGAAGGCCGCCGGAACCAATGCTTACAAGACCAATGTGGCCGATATTATGTCCCGTCTGAAAAAGATGGATATCGCCTGGGAGCTGGGCCATGCCCTGAAGGAAATTACTCCCGACGGCGTGATCGTAACCAACGTAGATACGCAGGAAGAGAAGAAGATCACAGCGGATGCCGTGGTTCTGTCCCTGGGTTATCGTCCGGATCAGAGCCTCAAGGCCGGCCTGGAGGAGAAGGGAATCCCGGTGAAACTGGTTGGATCCGCCATCGTGGACGGCACCATCGCTCCGGCCACCCGCACCGGTTACGAAGTCGGAGCGGAACTCTTCAAACCCGCAGAGCCCAGCTTCGTAATTCCGAAAGAAGAGGTGGCGAATTTCGCGAAGATTTCCGATATGCGCGGTCAGGAAGGCATTTACCTGGCTTATCTGACACAGCCCGAAGCGATCCGGAAGATCCTTCCCGCCCCGCTGGAGCCCTTCTCCATTCCGGTGGTGACGCTGTCCGTATGTCATATCAAGAATCCGACCTTCGCGGATAATTACTATGAGACGATCCTTGGCGTATACTGCACCTACAAGGGACAGCTCGGCATGTATCCCATCAGCCTCCTTCTGGGCGGACAGGGCGCCGAGATGGCCACTCAGCTGGGCCGCGACAACTCCGCCATTCCGAAGAAACTGGATGCCGAGTTCGTGATCCGCAAGAACGACGGCAAGGTGGCCGTCAGCGTAGCAAGACGCGGCACCCAGATCGTAAATGTGGAAATGGAGCTGGGATGCTACAACCATCCTCTGACCCACGTGCTCTACCAGGCACCGGCCGCCGGAAAGAAGACCGCTGGCAGCGGATACTATTTCCACTTCGACCGCCTGCCCGACGAGAACGGCAAATGGAGATTCACCAATACCGGTCTGATCCGCAATATCGTAAACTACACCTACGATTCCTGGACCCCCGGCTTCGTAAAGAAACTCGAACTGAAATCCAGCATCGACGACCCGTGGGGCTGCCTGCCCATCAACACCATCGTCGGCGGAGCCTATGCAGAGAACAACCTGCTGATCACATCCCTGCAGTATCTGGAGGATGTGGATCCCGAGAAACTGATGCCGATGATCCTGCCGGCCTGGTACGACCGCACCACCTTCATGGAAGGCGGCCGCCGCTAGTGGAATGAGGGGACGGTTCCTCCGTTCCACATATCGATAGACATAGCAGAATGGAACGAGGGGACGGTTCCTTCGTTCCATACATCGAGAAAGATAGAGAAATGGAACGGAGGAACCGTCCCCTCGTTCCACCTGTGAAAGGATGAAGAAATGAAAGAGTTTAAGGGAAAAGTTGCGCTGATCACCGGTGCAGCCTATGGTTTTGGTAAGGAATTCGTGAAACAGGCAGCTCAGCGTGGTATGAAGATCGTAGCCGTGGATATCATGGGAGAAGAGCTGGCGAAGGTGGAACCTCTGGCCAGAGAACTTGGCGCAGAGGATATCGTCACCATCAAGGCGGATGTCGGTATCTATGAGGAGACAGAGAAGGTCGTTGCCTGTGTTATGGAGAAGTTCGGACGGATCGACCTGCTGATGAACAACGCAGGTGTGGCAGTACCAGGCGCCGGCATCAATCTGCCGCTGCGCGACTGGGAATGGATCGTTCAGACCAACTTCATGTCCCACATTTATTTCATGCGCCAGGTGATTCCGATCATGATCAAACAGGGAACCCACTGCAACATCATGAACACCTGCTCCGTAGCCGGCGTGATCAACTTCACCGGCATGGTGCCTTACTTCTCGACCAAACATGCCGCTGTGGCACTGAGCGAGAGCACCAACTACGAACTGCAGGCCATGGGTGCCGACATCGCCATGGGCGTATTCTGCCCCGGCTATGTACAGACCAACCTGGATCACAGCGAATGGTATCGTCCGGAACGCTTCAAAGACGAAAATGATCCTTACTACAAGAGCGAAGAATTCGCCAAGGGTCAGGCCGCAGCCAAATATGTCATCGAGACCGGACGCCCCCTGGAAGGATTCGGCGAGAAAGTATTCAAAGCCATCGAAGAAGATCAGTTCTATGTACTGACCCACGAAGAATACGACGGCATGCTGCAGTTCCAGACCATGGAGAAGATCAAAAGGAAAAATCCGAACCTGGCAGAACTGGTGGCAGCCATCAAGGGCGGAAAACAGTAATAAGAAGACGGAAAAAGGAGAGGCCGCAGCACAAGCTGCGGCCTCTCCTTCAAGGTGGCGGATACAAGGGAGACAGGGGTCTGTCCCCTGTCTCCTCCTGGATCTGTTCCCGTTGGCAGACTAATGGAGAAGCCCCGGGGCAGAAATCTGCCGCGGGGCTTCCGGTCGCTTATTTCCCAAAGGTTTTGTTCCGGTTTTGGGCTGTATTCTTCAGGAATTTATAGGTTTTGAACAGTTTCTTGTTGAAGTATTTTTTTAAGAAGGCGGTATATTTTGCCTTGCTGACCTGCTTGGCCTTGGCGTCGCTGTCGCCGATGTAGTAGACGTATTTGGTATTTTCCTGGTCTGCATATCCTTCCCATACATACTTATACTGTACGATCTTTTTATTATTCTTCAGCTGGAACAGGTGATACCAGGTGCCGCCGACGAAGTTGGTCCAGCCGCTGTTTCGCACGGCTTTGTATTTCTTGCTGTACTGGATTGAGGCTTCGCCCCTCTTCATGTAGGATTCGCAAAAAGCCACTTTCTTGTTCCGGATGGTGAAGACATAGTGCTCATCGAAGGCCGGACCGACGGAAGGTTCGCTGGATTTTACGATCAGTTCCGGTGTCTTGTCCTGGTTGATATCGAGAATCTGATAGGATGTAAGTGTCAGATCATAAGGATAATTCCCGGATTTCACCCTGTACGTGCCTTTCTCCAGGAAAGCCTTGTACAGGGATTTGTAATCTTTCTTCTTTACGGTGACCTTGCAGGTCTTGGATTTGCCCTCCGCCGTGGCTGTGATCGTGGTACTTCCCTTCTTTCCGGCCGTTACCTTGCCGCCGGCAACGGAAGCAATCCTGGAATTACGGGAGGTCCATAAGATCTTTTTGACAAAATTCTGGGCTTCCGCATTCGTCTTGAATCCGGCAACGGTGACGCCGATCTTCTGGCTGTCGCCCTCAAGAAGGGTCATCGAGGTGGGAGATAGGCCCCAGACCGGAGTGATCTTAAAGGTCTTCGTTACCGTTCCTTTAAAATTGCCTATGCCGGAGAGTGTGATGGTGGCGGTTCCTGCGAACTGATTGTTGGTATAGGAAACCGTGTAATCTTTGTCTTTCGTTAATGTCCGCCCCCGGAATACTACCGTCGGTTTGGGTGAGATGGGGAGGCCTGTATAGGAATAAGATTCTTTTTTGATCGTAACAGCTGCTTCTTTCAGGTCACCGAAAACCGTGACGGTAACCGGATCTGAATACTCAGAACGGAAGGAGTGTTCCGGATTTTTGGCAAGAAAAGCTGCAGCGACCTGGAAACCGTATGTGTATCCAGGTTCCAGAGAAGGCGTAGTATAACTGGTGGAATCCGCGATTGTCTTTTCGACGACATCGGAAGGTGTACTGGTATTATAATAGACCACACCATAGGCATTTACACTTTTCTGCCCGTTCAGAAATTCCACAAATTCCGGATACCAGACCATCCGGACATGGGTTTCTCCTTCCAGGTCAGCCGTCAGTTTGGGTACTTCAATCTCCCGTGGAATCAGTTCCCCGTCCGATGACAGGTAATACATATCCTTGTGTTGGATCTGCCCCTTAGGGAAGTCGAAATATTTACATTCGGGGAAATTGGCCAGTTTTTTGGATAACCACTTAGGCGCATCGATTCCCATGAAATCGTCTTCAATCTGGTGATCCTCATCGGCCACCTTATTCCACATCATCACGGAATATGTGGTGCAGTTGTGGAATATGTCATCATGGAGATCGATTTTTTCATCGTTCTGACCGTCGTGGTAGTAGCTTTCAGCAGGTGTGGCAGCGGCAATCTCTGCCAGCTGCCCCGGGGTAATAGATATCGTGCAGGCGGTACAGGTCTGATCGGCCCCGGTATACATCTCCCGGTTGATATAAACGCCGCCGAGGCCGTTGCTGTCCGGCCAGATCGAAACCGTAATGGAGGTTCCGGGATAGATGGGATAGCCACAGAAACTGAGTGTTTCCGAAGAATTATTGGTAATAATCAAAAAGGCGTGCCCCTGGTTGCCGCCGATCCCGGTGAGGGAATCTCCCCAGGCCACGAGCGTCAGATCCACGGTTTTCCCTGAATCGGCGGTAACGCGTTCCGGCATCAGGCAGATTCCCGCGATCATAAGCACCAGCATCAGGCGGATGCAGGCTGAAAATATGCGGTGAAAGAAAAGTTTTGTTGTCATTTTTCATACCTCCTTTGTATTACATAGAAGAATCACGTGTGATTCTTAAACAAGCGTATAGGGACGAACCAGTATTCCCGTACACCCGCCGCCGAGAAGAAGCATACCGGATGCTCATTCGGATTTTCTGCTCATAGTGTCCTTGGCAATTTGAATAAAGGAACGCATCAGTTTTGTCTGATACCGGTTTTTCAGAAAACAGAGCATGACATTTCCGATCATATCCGGATCCGGAATGGGAATGATGTGGATCGGCATCTCTGAATCGGAGTAATTACGGATCATGGTGTTGGCGTATCGCTCATAGGAAAATGTAATGCCAACGCCTTTTTGACAGAGACGAAAAGTGGATTCTACATCATTGATCTGCATAGCGATATGAGGGCTCATCTGATTTCTTCCGAGATACAGATGAGCTTTTTCTGAAATGGTAGTGCCCTTCGGGATTATGACGGGGACACCGGTGAGCAGGTCTGCATGAAATTCTCCGCCATGATTCCAGTAATCTAGCAGTTGTTTGTAGTTGTCCGGGAAATGCCGGACCATAAGATTATGCGGAATTACAACACAGAAAGGATCCTCAATTAAAGGAACCCGTTCCACGAAAGCATTTTCCGGTGGTTGATTCAGGATAATCAGATCCAGTTTTTCCTGCAGGAGCATTTCCCAGACCTTCATGCGCCGATCTGCTACCGTCTCCAGCTGAACCTGTGGGTAGATATTCAGAAAAGACGGAATAATTTCTGTCAGATAAGTCCTGGCGCGTACATGGGTCGTTCCTATGATCAGACTGCCGATCTTTTCGTCTTTAATATCGTCGATTGTGTCGTATAACTGTTTCTGGAGTTTCAGTATTTCTCTGGCCGTACGAAGTGTACACTGGCCTGCATATGTCAGAGACAGGCGAGGGGTACGTTCGAACAGTTTTACCTGAAGTTCTTCTTCCAGATGCTTGATGTGGTTGCTGAGTGACTGCTGAGAAATATAGAGCTTTTGTGCCGCATGGGATACATTCTGCTCTTCAGCAACAACCGTGAAATAATAGAGCTGCAGGAAATTCATATCGGACCTCCCGTTGGAAGGAGACTTACTATTGAAAACTTATATACAATGTATCATAAATATAAGGTACAGTCAAATGACTGTTGAAAATTTAAAAATATAAGTGTTTTTACTGTGGCTGGTTTCTATGTATAATGTGTCCATAGATAGGAGGGACTCAGATATGTTTTCACTGGAAGGTCTTTTTGATATGCACATCCATGCGTTTCCGGATGTGACAGAACGTCTGGCGGATGATTTTGAAACGGCCCGGAGATGTAAAGAGGCCGGAATGGTTGGTATTGCAGTAAAGGGTATGCAGGAGAGTACAACAAGCAGAGCCTATTATGTAAATAAATTTTTGCCGGACTTCCGGATGGTTGGAGGAATTACACTCAATTATCCGGTTGGGGGCATTAACCCATCTGCTGTAGATACCTGTCTGCGAACAGGGGGGAGAATCGTCTGGATGCCGACACTTCAGTCCCGGTTCCATGCCGGACTGAAAGGGAAACTTGGAAAAGGATCCGGACTGCTGTATTACTACAATCCACGAAAGGCCGAAGGGATCACGGTACTGGATGAGAAGGGAGAATTGACGGAAGACTGTAAAGAAGTCATTTCGCTGATTAAAGAACATAATGCTGTGCTGGCCACTTCCCATATGTCTCCGGAAGAAATTCTTGCGATGGCAGCCTATTGCCAGAGGGAACAGGTGAAGTGCCTGGTAACACATCTGGGATGGTGCCCGCAGTACGATCTGGAATTAGGAAAAGCTGCCTTGGCTCTGGGAGCTCATATCGAACTGACAGCGGTAACTTTTGGAGGATATACCCACAAACGTCAGATCGGGGAATGTGTTCAGTGGATCGGAGAGTTCGGAAAGGATAACATCGTACTTTCGACCGATGCCGGTGCCATCCGGTTCGCACAGCCCCAGGAGTATCTGAGGACATTCGGTGAGAATCTGCTGGCGAACGGGGTGGAGGAGGAAGATATACGGCAGATGATGAGCTGTAATCCTCTGGAACTGATAGCAGAGTAAATGAAGAGTACAGAATTATCGAAACTTATTAAATATCAAGGGATTAATTCGTTCGTAATGAGTGAGGACAAAAAAAATGGGCGAAATAAAGAAAGATTATACGGGTGTGATTGGTTTTCGTTATCGCAGTGAGATTGAACGGGCATCCACGGATGACATCGAAAAGATTCGTGAATATTCTACCTGCAACTGTGCGGATGGAATGAAAAAAATGTATACGATGGATGCAGGGATCAAACCCGTGGCGCCGACACACAAGATCTGCGGACCGGCAGTTACCGTGAGGATTTCTCTGGGAGATAACCTTATGCTTCATAAGGCACTGGGACTGGTAAAACCGGGCGATATCCTGGTTGTAGATGCTCAGGGATGCACTACCTTTTCTGCCTGTGGAGGAATCATGATGCTCCGGATGTTTAAACTGGGCGTTCAGGGGATCATCGTGGATGGCAGTGTACGGGACATTGAAGACATCCGGGAGATCGGAATGCCGGTTTTTGCACGGGGAGTCGTTGCCCAGGGCGGTGGAAAGGCTGGCCCGGGTGAATGTAATTTCCCGATTGCCTGTGGGGGTGTGGTTGTGAATCCGGGCGATATTATTCTTGCGGATGATAATGGAATTGTCTGCATCCCGAAGGATTGTGCAGACCAGGTGATCGATGGCGTAGAAAAAAAGCTGGCGAAGGAAAAGAACAGCTATGCAGAGATCGAAGCAGGTCAGCTGGTAAAAGGCGATGTAGATGAAATTCTGAAAAAAAAGGGCATCTGTTGACAGGGGTTCCTGATAAAGAGCGGAAATGCCATAGGACAGTTGATGAGGTAAAAATTATGGAAAAACAGAAAATTGTTTGGCTGCAGGTGATGGAACAGGCAGTGAAAGAGGAGGCAAATCGGGCCTTGCCGGAAGGATTTGAAGTAGTTTATCCTGCCAGTAAAACGGATGTGGAAGAGCATACCCGTCTGATCGAAGAGGCCGATTATCTGATCACACAGAGTATTTATGTGACGGGAGATCAGCTTCGCCGGGCAAAAAAGTTGAAAATGATCCAGAAATTTGGCGTGGGTGTGGATAAGATTGACACAGAAACGGCAAAAGAACTGAACATTCCGGTTTATATTACCGCCGGAGCGAATTCGGTTCCTGTATCGGAAATGGCTGTTGCGCTGATGCTGGCTGTAAATCGGCAGCTTCCGAAGGTTGACAAAGCGGTGCGCCGGGGGGAGTGGCCAAAGGAACAGATGCGCAGAGAGTGCTACATGCTGTATAACAAAGTCATCGGACTGGTAGGCATCGGCAATATTGCAAAGCAGGTAGCTCAGCGATTGAAGGGCTTCGGTGTATCAGAAATTCTGTATTACGATGTTTTCCCCCTGTCAGCAGAGAAGGAAGCGGAATTGGGCGTCCGGTTCTGCCCGCTGAATGACATGATGGCAAGAGCCGATGTGATCTCCGTACACGTTCCCCTGACAGAGGAAACTCGGGGCATGATCGGAAAGGACCAGATCGGTTTGATGAAGCCTACATCGATTATTGTAAATACGGCCAGAGGATTTATCATTGATCACGATGCACTGGTAGATGCACTTCGAAACGGTAAAATTCGCGGGGCCGGAATCGATGCCTATGAAGAAGAACCGGTTAAGATTGATGATCCACTCCTGACACTGAGCAATGTTGTTCTGACGGCCCATCATGCGGGCAGTGTTATTGATAACGTTTTCCCGCGTGCAGAACATGCCTACGGAAATATCGAGAAATTCTCAAAAGGGGAATCCATAGATCCGAGAGATGTTGTAGTAGCCAAAAAATAGGAACAGTAAAGTACAGGAACAGATTGAAGAATTGGAATTACACTTTTAAATAATAAAAAACTAATATATATTAAATTAAATAGAGAACAAATAAGGAGGACAAGGAACATGAAGAAAAGATTAGCAGCAGGTATGGCAGTCGTGATGATGCTGAGCACCGGCGGATCGGTTTTGGCTGAGTCTGGTGCAGCATTGGAAAAACCGGCGTCCTGGCCCGAGGGGACGATTACCTATGAGTGCGGTTATAACGCAGGTGGTACCCAGGATCTGATGGTGAGAGATCTGGCTCGTTTTGCGGCGGAAATCACCGGGAATGATTATGTCGTAGATAATATTACCGGGGGATCCGGACTGATTATGGTGAATGATGTTTTCAGCCGGGATGCCGATGGCACAACTGCCTGCATATATTCCTGCACGATTCCCACGGTAGCAGATTTTGAATATTTTGATCCGGAACTGTTAGCCAGTCTGGTAAAGGCCGATCTGCAGATCGGGGAACAGATGACGGCGGTATCCCAGGTAAATACAGATTATCCGGCTATGTTTGTTCCGAAGACAGAAGAACGTTTCCAGACTCTGGAAGAGCTGGGTGAGTATGTACAGGCACATCCTGGTGAGGTTTCTTTTGGCGCCACAGGTGCTTCCGGAAATGGTGGCCTGATGCTGCAGACTTTGATGAATAAATTCAACTGGGATATCAACGATGTTTATTATGATTCCACTCCTGAGAACCAGGCAGCTGTATTGAGCGGTGATATTGATGTCATGTGCGCTACGGTGGCAGCTAATGTTGGTGAAGACTGGACCTGCCTTGGGTATGCGGCAGAAGAACCAGATGCCGCTTATCCTGATATTAAGACATTCAAAGAAGCAGGATTTGACTTTGTTGCCGTTATGCGCAGAGGCATGTTTGTAAAGAAAGGAACGGATCAGGCGATTGTAGATTACATGGATGATATGTATCAGCAGATCACTTCCAGCCAGGAATATCTGGACAGCCAGACAAGTTATGGATATGCCGTAGATTATATGGACAGCGAAGCATTCCAGGCAGCTATTGATGAGGTCGTAGAAGGTTACAATAGCTTCACTACGAAATAAATAGATACCTATGATTCCTAAGTCAGGATATGCCGATTGTATGAGTAGGGCAGTCGGCATATCTTCGGATGACAGACGGATGGATATGAACAGGAGGATCTTATGTACAAACAGAACAAAATACAGGCCTTCATTATATTTCTGTTCTTTGCTCTGATGATGGTTTCGGCGATACAGTTCCGTGACGTCGCGAAAATAATGCCGGTATTTGTATCTGGATTGGGGATGCTGTGCAGTGCGGCCATGTTTATCTGGGTCTGTATGATGGAGGTGAAGAAGAGACCAATTCGCGAAGTGAAAGCCTATCCCCAAAAGGACACCATAGAAATTATTCATGCCTTCGCCATGGTTTCTATCTATTGCCTGGTCATGAAACCGGTTGGTTTTTTAATCTCCAGTATCGTCTTTTTCTTTCTGTTTGAGCTACGTTTTGGAGAAAAGAAAAAGTGGCTGAAATATCTGGTTGTCTCCGTGGCTACTACCTTAGTGATCTATATCATTTTTTCTGTGACTCTTCACACAAATTTCCCGCCCGGAATTCTGAAAGGAATATTGTAAGGAGTACGGCATAAAGTCTTGAGATACGAGGAGAAATACTATGTCATTTGAAACGATTTTGCCTGCAATTATGCACGCATTCCAGCCGATGACTCTGCTGGCGGCTCTGCTGGCGACGTTGGAAGGCATTATCGTCGGTGCCTTGCCTGGATTGGGACCAACGATTGGTATGTCGCTGTTGCTTCCCTTTACCTATTCCATGGAACCTGCCGCCGCACTGATTTTCCTGGCAGCCTGTTACTGTGGTACGCAATACGGTGGATCTATTACGGCTATTTTGCTGAATACACCGGGAACACCTTCCGCAGTAGCTACGACCATTGAAGGATATAAAATGACACTGAACGGTCGGGGAGGAGAAGCACTGAATGAAGCCGTAGTTGCGTCATTCTGGGGTGGAATGATCAGCGCCCTTGCTTTCATCTTCCTGGCTCCGGTGCTGGCAAAGTTCAGCCTGAAATTTGCTTCTCTGGAAAATTTTCTGCTGGCACTCTTTGGCCTGGCACTGATTGCCTCCCTCAGTGAGAAAGATATGATGAAAGGCCTCATCTCCGGAGCGTTTGGCATGGCCCTGGGATGTATAGGAACCGACCCCTTTACGGCAACCGAGAGATATACGTTCGGAGTACTGCGCCTGAGTTCCGGTCTGACTCTTCTGCCAACGATGATCGGTGTGTTCTCTATTGCCCGTATCATCCACAATGTGACAGATCATGGAAAGACAAATCTTCAGGGAAAAACGGATGTAAAAATTAAATATAATCTTTTCAGGGATCTGTTTATGTACCCTGTGGATTATATCCGCTCCGGACTGATTGGAACCGTTATCGGAATTATTCCTGGCGCTGCGGGCAATGTTGCAACATTTATTGCATATGACCAGGGGAAAAAACGATCGAAACATCCCGAGGAATTTGGCAATGGTGCCCGTCAGGGAATTGCCTGTACGGAATCCGCCAACAATGGCGTAACAGGCGGTGCCATGATTCCGACGCTGACACTGGGTATTCCCGGTTCCCCCTCCATGGCAGTCTTTATGGGAGCGCTGCTGATCGTAGGCCTTCAGCCAGGCTATCAGCTCTTTGAGAAAAACGGCGATATTATGAACACGTTGATGGTGGGCCTGATTGTGGCAAATGTCCTGATGCTGCTGCTGGGGTATTTCTTCTCAAAATACTTCCTTGTGGTCCTGAAAATTCCGGATAATATTCTGGTGGCCGGCATCGTTGTTCTCTGCGTCGCAGGCGTGTATGCCTCCGGGAAGAACATGGTGGATATTTACATTATGCTCATCTTCTCCTTCGTAGGATATGCCATGGAGCGCTTCAACTTCAGCGCCGTGCCGCTGGTACTCGGATTCATACTTGGTCCACTGGCAGAGAAATCTCTTCTGCAGGCCTACAAAATCCAGAAATCACCGCTGAACATCGTGATGGCCATGATGAAGCGACCGATCTGCATCGTTCTGATTATTGTAATTCTTTATATTCTGATTTCTTCCTTCCGCAAATCCATGAAACAGGAAGAGGCTTGATCAAAGAGACAGGGGACGGTCCTTTGTCTCCTTACACCAACAAGATGCCGGAGACAGGGGACAGACCCCTGTCTCCGGTGTCTTGTTGGGATAGGGAGACAAAGGACCGTCCCCTGTCTCTCTACTTGATTTTTACAAGATAAAGGCTACGATGAAGTTGTAGGCGGCGCAGATGATGA
>CAMOYN010000003.1 GCA_946630035.1 uncultured Lachnospiraceae bacterium | reverse complement strand
GAACGCTGATATGATGCTTTGCCTCAGATAGTTTGGACAAAAGACATACCGTCTCGATGTGCACGGTTTGCGGGAACATGTCGACGGGCTGTACTGCTTTGATTTCATAATTTCCATCGCTGCAAAGGATTTTCAGGTCCCGGGCGAGGGTGGCGGAGTCGCAGCTGACATATACGATCCGTTGGGGGGACATGGCCAGCATGGTTTCCAGCAGCTGGCGTTCGCAGCCTTTGCGGGGAGGATCTACGACGATTACGTCTGCCTGGAGGTGTTTTCCGGTTTCCCGGTATATCTGATCGTAGTGTTCCGGGAGGACTTCTTCGGATTTTCCCAGGAAGAACTGTGCATTGGTGATGTGATTCTGTCTGGCGTTTTCCCGGGCGTTTTCCACTGCGGAGGGTACGATTTCAACGCCGTATACCTGTTTGGCGTGTTGTGCGAGGAAGAGGGATATGGTCCCGGCTCCGCAATAAAGATCCCAGACGGTTTCTTCGCCGGTGAGCCCGGCGAATTCCAGGGCTTTGGCATATAGTTTTTCTGTCTGTACGGGGTTTACCTGAAAGAAGGACAGAGGGGAGATTCGAAATGCAATGTCTCCGATCCCGTCGGTTATGTATTCCTCTCCGTACAGATAAATCAGCTTTTGTCCCAGTATGGTATTATTCTTTTCTCTGTTAATGTTTAGGCTTACCGAGGTGAGACCGGGGATTTTCTTCAGCTCGTCCACCAGCTGTTCTGCGTGGGATATCCGCTGGCCGTTGATCACAAGGCAGACCATGATCTGGCCGGTTTTCCGGCCCTGGCGGATCAGGATATGGCGGATCAGGCCTTTGCCGCTCTTCTCGTCATAGGGTTCTATCTTCCACCGGATCATATGCTCCCGGATCAGGGAGAGGATTTTCTCGTTGACCGGATCTCCCAGGCAGCACTGTTCTGTTTCTATGATGCTGTGGGTTCTCCCGGCATAAAATCCCATCACAGGCTGGCCGTCTTTTCCGCGGCCCACGGGTACCTGGCATTTGTTCCGGTATTCCCAGGGGTGCTCCATGCCGATTACCGGGTTGACCTCTAACTGTTGAAATCCGCCCAGTCTTCTCAGATGATTTGCCACTTTTTTTCGTTTGAATTCCAGCTGTGCGCTATAATTCAGGTTCTGCAGCTGGCAGCCTCCGCAGGGGCCGGCTACGGGGCAGCGGGGAGTTACCCGGTCGGGGGATGGTTCCAGGATGCGGAGCAGTTTCCCGTATCCGTATGTCTTTTTATCTTTGATGACTTTTACTTCGGCCAGATCTCCGATGACGGTGTCCTTTACAAAAAGGGGGTAGCCATCGGCTTTGCCGATCCCTTCCCCCTGTTCTGTCATATCTTCTATGTGTATCTGTAGAATTGTATTTTTTTCCATGTCTTGTCTGTTCTGTGGATAGAATGTTTCTGGTTATCGTTTTCTGCAGCCTGTCCTTCCGGAAGCGCTTTTACCGGCTAAGCTTTTTTACCGGCTGGTCTTGCGGATATTGGTATCCAGCAGGCGCTGGTATCCCAGCCAGTCGGTGTCATTTAATGCGCCGGAGAGGAGTTCTGTCATGGTCTCCATTTTTGCATCCGTGTTGTCTGCGAAATGCAGCGCCATCGCCTCGATCAGAGCCGGCTTTTTGGGGGAGCCATACTCCAGTTCTCCGTGATGGGAAAGGATAAGATGGCCCAGTTCCGCCGCCTTTTTCTCCGGGAAATCCGGGATGGTCCGGATGCGTTCCATGACCATCTCATAGCCGATCACAATATGTCCGATCAGCTGTCCTTCATCGGTGTAATCGTTCTGTGGGAAAGCTGCCAGTTCTCTGGTTTTTCCTATATCATGGCAGAGGGCCCCGGTGATCAGAAGGTCCCTGTTCAGTGCAGGATATTGTCTGCAATAGAAATCGCACAGTTCTGCCACGCGAAGGGTATGCTGAAGCAGTCCTCCGACGAAGCTGTGATGTACACTTTTAGCGGCAGAATGATTTACGAAACGGATCGCAAAGTCACGGTCTTTCTGGAAAAAGGAGGACAGCAGTTCCCGGTAATGGGGATCCTCCACGCTGGTCACCAGTTCCGTGAGTTTCCGTGCCATCTCTTTCCGGTCGTAGGGTGTGGCCGGAAGATAATCGGCGGCGTTATACTCCCCTTCGTGGGCGATGCGGACCCGGCGTATGTTCAGCTGAAGGCTCCCCTGATAGGTGGTCACATCGCCATCAATATGGATGTAATCCATGGTTTCAAAGTGATCAATCCCGCTGGACAGATCCCAGATCTTGGCATCGATGGTCCCCGTTTTGTCCTGCAGCTGTAACGAATAGTAGGTTTTCCCTGCCTTCGTCTTGGCATTAATCTTGTTTTTGCAAAGATAGATGTCCGAAATCCGATCGGATTCCCGCATACTCTGTATCCATTTCATGTGTAAAATAACCTATGTATCTTTCTGTCTGATTTTTGTGTTACTGCTGCGCTGCACAAGGTGCGCCGCACATTACTTATTGCGCAGCGGTTATCTTGCGCTCAGTGTCACTTCAAATACCTGTTCCGCATAGACCCCTCGGCTCCCGCGCAAAACGACCGCATCCACCGTCTCTCCCGGCTCACACTTGGCCAGGGCAGTCTGGAGGTCGGTCAGGGTGGACAGCCGGGTGTCGCCGAGCCGGATTATGATATCCCCGTTCTGAATCCCTGCATTGAAGGCAGGTCCGTCACTGATGCAGCGGGAAATATAGAGTCCGCCGGGAAGGTTCTGTTCCTGCTTCATCTCCCGGTTGATTTCCAGAACCTGGATCCCCAGGCTGGTCAGGTCTCCGCCATTGGTAATCGATTCCAGGTGTCCCTTTATATCTGAAATGGATAAGGCGGCAATCAGGTGTTTACGGCTCTCATCGCTGTAATCCTGTTTTATCCAGCCGACCATCTCTCCCTGGGTATTTACCAGGAACCCTGTGGCCGCCGTGTCCCCGGCAATATCGGTCTGGATCAGCTGGAAAATCAGATCTGTTCCCTGATGATTTCTCTCGATATAGGACACAATCCCCCAGCCGACCGAAGGAACATAGCCCATCGGATTTCCCAGGGCCACAACGATATCGCCTGGCTCCAGCAGGTAGGAATTTCCCAGTCTGACAGGCTTCAGGCAGGACATATCCTCCGCTTCGATGGTCTCGATGGGAATCGAGACGCAGGCAATTCCCGTGGTGCGGTCCATCCCGATCAGTTTCGCTCCGTAAATCTTTTTATTGTTCAACACAATATGTACACTGTCAGCATCCTCCAGCAGATAGGATTCCGTCAGGATCCGAACATCCTGGCCGGTCACTGCCAGCACTACTCCGAAGGCCTCCTGACTGCGGACATAAGCGTGATTAAAAACGTCTTCCTCTTCTGAATTGGTTGTGACAAGTACCATGCTGTTCTTCAGCTCTTTTGTGATATGCTGTACCTGATCAATGCATTCTGCGGTGTCGGCTGTGACTACCCCGTTGTCTACTTCAAAATCTTCACTGTCCAGGTTCTCCAGCATGGATTCCAGCACGGCTTCAATGTGGTCGTTCAGATACTCCTGCCGCAGATTTTCCGTTTCTTCCCAGGCCGAACTTTCCGTTTCTGTCGAGATCACTGCCGAGGTCTCTTCCAGTGATTCTGTCGAGGTCTCTTCCACAGTTTCTGCCACAGTCTCCGTCGATGTTTCCGACGAGGTCGTAGCAATATCTTCCAATGCGGTTGAACTGGGGGTCTGATCCCTCGGTATTGCAATACTCTCCCTGGTACTTTCCGCCGTATAATCCAACACCTGAGGAAACCAGTTGCCGGCCAGCGCAAAACTCAGGCTGGCAGACACTCCGAAAGCAATTCCAACTGCGGAAGCCGTAAGAATGGATTTCAGGATATTCCTTTTCTTTCTGGGCTCCTGAATTGTCTCCCGGATAAATGCTCTGTTTCCTTTTTCAATTTCTTCTTTCTTCTTAGTATCCTTTCCCTTCGCTTCTGACATGGATCTGAGTTCCTCCAGGTTATTAAATAGTACTCAGGTTCATAACCTTTCGCTGTTCAATGTCAAGCAGTCGCTCCCCATAACCAACAGTATAATTCAGTTTTCATTATTTGTCATCCCCATTTTTGCACCAGATTGCACTTTTCCGTCTGTTATGGTACACTGTTATACATGAATGAGAAAATATATAATACGTTGGAATTCTATAAAATCATACATCGTTTAACCGATCTTGCTCATTCTCCCTCTGGGAAAAAGAAGTGCGAAGAGCTCCGTCCGATGACGGACCGGAACGAGATTCTCACCGCCCAGAAAGAGACGAGTGACGCCGAGATGCGTCTGATCGGAAAAGGCAGCCTTTCCTTTGCCGGAGTGACCGATGTCCGCGGTTCTCTGATGCGACTCTCTGTGGGATCCTCACTGAGTCCCCGGGAACTGCTTTCTGTCGCTTCCCTGCTGGGTGCTGCCGCAAGGGTGAAGGCCTACGGTCACAGAGAGGACCGGGAAGACCCGGATTCCCTGGAAGGATATTTTTCCGGACTGGAGCCTCTGCCTTCTCTGTACAATGAGATCACCCGCTGTCTGCCTTCAGAAGAAGAAGTAAGTGATGATGCCAGTCCCGGTCTGTCCAAAGTGCGAAGAAATATGCGTGGTGTGCAGAACCGGATTCATGATCAGCTGAACGCTCTTCTAAACAGCCACCGCACCATGCTGCAGGATGGTGTTATCACGGTTCGTGACGGGAGATACTGCCTCCCTGTGAAGACGGAATACCGGGCCCAGGTTCCCGGTCTGGTTCACGATCAGTCCGGCAGTGGCTCTACCCTTTTCATCGAGCCGATGCCCATCGTACGTCTGAACAACGAACTGAAGGAGCTTTCTGTCCAGGAGCAGAAAGAGATTGAAGCCGTGCTGGCCGAACTGTCTTCCCGGGCCGCCGAGCATCCGGAAGAGATCGCCGCGGATGTAACCATACTGACCCATCTGGATTTTGTCTTCGCCAAAGCGCAGTTATCCCGTTCATACAAAGGAAGCGAACCGTTGTTTTCCGAAGACCGTTATATCCGTATTAAAAAAGCACGACACCCCCTGCTCCCTGCGAAGCAAGTGGTTCCCATCGATCTCTGGCTGGGAGGCAAATTTGACCTTCTGGTTATCACCGGTCCCAACACGGGCGGAAAAACAGTCACACTGAAGACGGTAGGGCTCTTTACCCTGATGGGACAGTCCGGACTGCATATTCCTGCGGATTCGGGTTCGAAACTCGGCATCTTCAATGAAGTCTATGCGGATATAGGGGATGAGCAGAGCATTGAACAGAATCTCTCCACGTTTTCGGCCCATATGACCAATACGGTGCGGATTCTGAATTCAGCTGACGAGGCATCTCTGGTTCTCTTTGATGAGCTGGGGGCCGGCACGGATCCTGTGGAAGGAGCCGCTCTGGCCATGGCGATTTTACAGAGACTTCACCGCAGACACATTCATACGATCGCTACCACCCACTACTCGGAGCTGAAGATCTATGCTCTCTCCACACCGGGTGTGGAAAATGCTTCCTGTGAGTTTGATGTAGCCACCCTCCGTCCTACCTACCGGCTGCTGATCGGTGTTCCCGGTAAGAGTAATGCTTTTGCCATCTCCCGCAAACTGGGGCTGATGGAGGACATCATCGAAGAAGCCCAGGCCTCCATCGGCGAGAAGGATGAGGCATTTGAGGATGTCATCTCTGACCTGGAAGAGAAACGGATTCAGCTGGAAAAAGACCGGCAGGAATCGGAACGTATGCGGGCGGAAGCCTCCCGCATGCAGAAGGAAGTAAAGAACAAACTGGATAACATGGCAGACCGCAAAGAAACCATTCTGCGGCAGGCAAGAGAGGAAGCCCGCAATATCCTGCAGGATGCCAAAGACGAGGCGGACCGGGTTATACGGAATCTCAACAAGCAGGGAGTCCGGGTCACCAGTGAGATGGAGGCGGAGCGCGCCGGTCTTCGCAGCCGGATTGACGCGCATGACCGCAAATTGAGTCAGGGACAAAAAAAGAAGAAAAAGACAGGTACCACTGCTCCGGAAGACTTCCATATCGGAGATGCCGTCCAGGTTCTTTCCCTCGGTCTGAACGGTACCATCAGCTCACTCCCCAATGCCAAGGGAGAAGTGACCGTCCAGATGGGTATTCTTCGCTCGAATGTCAAGATCAGTGATCTGGAACTGCTCCAGGAAGCCACCGTTTCCTACGAGGGCAAGAAGCAGAAACATGGCACCGGTGCGATCCGCATGGCAAAATCTTCATCCGTCACAGGAGAGCTGAACCTGATCGGAAAAACGGTGGATGAAGCGCTTCCTCTTCTGGACAAGTATCTGGACGATGCCTATCTGGCCCACTACCCCACCGCCAGAATCATCCATGGCCGGGGTACAGGAACACTTCGCAGTGCTGTAAGAGAATTCCTGCGAAAGGATAAATCCCGCATTTCGGGTTACCGGGAAGCGGAATACGACGAAGGTGGCTACGGAGTGACCATTGTCACTTTCAAATAGAAAAGTGAAATCGGATATTTCCGTGTTTCCTTTACTGCCAAAAAATCGGAGGCCCTTATGTCCAAACAGAAAATACTGATCGTCGATGATGATCCCAATATATCTGAATTATTGTCTCTTTATCTGGTGAAAGAATGTTATGCTACGAAGACCGTAGCGGACGGGGAATCCGCACTTACCGCCTTCCATGTCTTCGGGCCGGATCTGATCCTGCTGGATCTGATGCTCCCCGGCATGGACGGTTATCAGGTCTGTCGGGAGATCCGCCGGGAATCCCAGGTCCCTATCATAATGCTTTCCGCCAAAGGGGAAGTTTTTGATAAAGTTCTTGGTCTGGAACTCGGTGCGGACGACTATATCATCAAGCCCTTTGACTGTAAAGAGATCGTGGCCCGGGTTAAAGCGGTGCTGCGGCGGACTTCCCAGCAGCCGGCTCCCTCCGGCAGCGTCCCCGCCAAGATTGTCCAGCTTCCGGACCTCACTATCAATCTGACAAATTACTCTGTCACATTCAACGGGAAAGATCTGGATATGCCGCCGAAAGAGCTGGAATTGTTATATTTCCTGGCCTCTTCTCCCAATCAGGTATTTACCCGTGAGCAGCTCCTGGATCATATCTGGGGATATGAATATGTCGGTGACAGCCGCACCGTGGATGTCCATATCAAGAGGCTTCGCGAAAAGCTGGGTGACCACAAAAACTGGCGTCTGGCTACTGTCTGGGGGATTGGTTATCGTTTTGAAATCAAGAACCGTTAATATTATACTGTTTTTTTACTCCCCGTCTGCAAAGGCGGGGAGTTCAAGGAAGTGACAAGATGAAGCGATCACTCTATACCCGTTTTATCCTGGGATATCTGTTTTTCGGATTGATTTGTTTCGGCATTGTCTCCATCTTCACCGCCCGGCTGACCACCAGGGCGGCGCTGAGGAATGCGGCTTCCCGTATTTATTCACAAGCCATCCGAATCGCTGACAATTACAGTTCTCTGTATATCAGCGGACAGATTCCCTCCGATTTCCGTAACCGTCTTCGCGGAGTGGAGGATTATGCAGACATGCGGATCTGGTTCATCGATACCGATGGCATGATCCATTTTGATTCCAGTGAAAAGAACTCTCTGGAAGGGGTCCCGATTGAGCACTTCGACCCGGCCGCCTCCCAGAGTTATTATCAGACCGGCCATTACTACGGTTTCTTTTCTCAGGACATGCTCAGTGTCCAGGCACCCATCACGGCCAACTTCCAGACCTACGGATATGTCATTGCCCATACACCGCTGGAGGATGTTCTGTCCTACAGTGATTCGATGTTACAGCCTTCCTACCTCACCGCACTCATTGTATTCCTGTTCTCTTTTCTGCTTTACATAGAGATCTATGTTCTGGTGATGCGTCCCCTGGACCGGATCACCAAAGGGGCCGGGGAATATGCCTCCGGCAATCTTCAGCACAAGATTCCGGTAACGAGAAACGATGAGATGGGTTATCTGGCGGAAACGCTGAACCTGATGGCCAGCGAGCTGGCCAATTCTGAAGATTATCAGAAAAAATTCATAGCCAATGTATCCCACGACTTCCGTTCTCCCCTGACTTCGATCAAGGGGTATCTGACGGCCATCCTGGACGGAATCATCCCCCGGGAAAATGAAGAAAAATATCTGCGGATCGTCATTCATGAGACAGAACGTCTGGAAAACCTGACCCAGAGTATGCTGTCGCTGAATTCCCTGAACCGCAAAAATCTCCATCTGGAATATTCGGACTTTGATATCTGTCCTCTGATAAAAAATGTCTGTGAGACCTTTGAGAGAAAATGTCAGATGCGTCAGATTTCCTTCGATCTGATTCTGGAAGAAGCGTCCATCCGTGTCTACGCGGATATGGGAAAGATACAACAGGTGCTGTACAACCTGATCGATAATGCCATAAAATTCTCTTATGATAATTCGTCCATAACCATCGGTGTCAGTCAGCGTCGAAATAAGGTTTTTGTTTCGATCCGGGACACCGGCATAGGAATCTCCCGGGAGGATCAGAAACAGATCTTCTCCCGTTTTTTCAAAGGCGATTCCTCCAGGGGAAAGGATAAAAAAGGGACCGGGCTCGGGCTGGCGATCGTAAAAGAGATTATCACAGCCCACGAAGAAACCATCGATGTCATCAGCACCGAGGGGGCGGGCACGGAATTCATCTTCAGCCTGTCACCTGCAAAATCGGATCTGTAAATCTGTGATACCAGGTTCAAAAAGGTCATGCATTCCATGCCTGCATGGACTGCATGACCTTTTGAGCCTGGTATTATTATATCGGTTCACTGATTATCCCAGGACAGGCGATGAAGTTCGCCTTTTAAATTCAAACCGGCAAAATTCTGATGCCGCAAAGCTTCATAGACCACCACGGCCACGGAATTGGCAAGATTCAGGGAGCGGGTATCCCCCAGCATGGGAATCCGCATGGTGTTTTCCGGATTCCGAATGAGGATCTCCTCCGGGATGCCAGCGCTCTCCCTGCCGAACATAAGATAACATCCGTCTTCGTATTCCGGCTGGGTGTAGATATTCCGGGATTTGGTGCTGGCCATATAGA
The DNA here is from genome assembly GCA_946630035.1 of uncultured Lachnospiraceae bacterium. Classification (GTDB taxonomy): domain Bacteria; phylum Bacillota; class Clostridia; order Lachnospirales; family Lachnospiraceae; genus UBA3305. Next base: position 23,523 of record CAMOYN010000003.1, on the reverse strand, counting down.
TATGGGCGCCGGGGTTTTTGTTCAGGAAATCGGTGTAATCATCATAGACGGTTACATCCAGCTGGGGCCAGTAATCCAGACCCGCCCTCTTGATCATACGATCCGTCAGCTGAAATCCCAGAGGACGGATCAGGTGCAGCCGGGAACCGGTAGCGACACAGGTTCTCCCTATGTTTCCCGTATTGGCCGGCATCTCCGGCTCCAAAAGAACTACGTTTACCATGATTGCCTCCCGCACGATTTCATTCAGGAATATCCGTATTTTCCTGACGGGGTTTCTCCAGATAGCGTATCCCCTCTTTCCCGAAGATCCGCCGGGCCTTGCCCTCGGTGATGCTTCCGATCCTTTTTCCCGCTGTCTCCCCGGGAAGATATTTTCCTTCCGGTAACGCCAAAAGCCAGCCGCCGGAGGGCAGCTGGTATGGGTTTTGGTTCAATCTTTCACAGATTTCAATTGTCTCCTGGCAGATCGGGATATCGTCAAGAACCACCGCAAGTCCGATGGCCGGACGGTTCAGAACCTGTTCCAGTTCTTCTGCCAGCTGCCAGAGCGCCCGGAAGAGGCCGCCCTCCCCGATGGGAATGCAGCACAGGGCGGAGCAGAAAACAGAATCCGGATTCTTCCCGTCTTTCGGATTTCCCGGCTCTGCGATCCCATCCTCCCATGACAGCCAGTCATCCAGGTAGGAGGCAGGCAACGTTTCCAGCAGCTTTTCCCGGTGACTTACTGCCAACCGGATGCTCTCTGCCAGGCCCGCATATCCTGTCATTACGATATCCATGAAACCTCTGGGACTCCTTACATCATGCCGGCGACGCCCATGATACCGGTCAGCAGACCGACAACCATAGCCACGCAGATAAATACGCAGATAACCAGGGCCAGTGTTCTTTTGGATTTCTTATCTCTGAAGTTCATCATAAAGCAAATGTTCTCCTCATAGAAATAGTTGTTTTTAAGTCAAAAGGTATTGTAAAGTATAATCCCCCAAGAATCAAGGGGTTCTCGATATTTTTATTTCAAATCAACAAAGGCTGGTGTATAATATCCATTACAGGGAGGAAAATACTATGGAAATTGAACGTAAATTTCTGGTTCCGGCTCTGCCGGATCATCTCGATCAATACAACTCTTATGAAATTGAGCAGGCCTATCTGTGTCAGGATCCGGTCGTGCGGGTGCGAAGACGGGATCAGGACTATTTCCTCACCGTCAAGGGGGGCGGTAAGATGGTCCGCCAGGAATTTGAACTGCCTCTGCCGGAGGAATCCTACCAGCAGCTGAAAGCCAAAGCCGAAGGAAATGTCATCCGGAAAAGGCGGATTCTGATTCCACTGGAACCCTATACCGTAGAGCTGGATCTCTTCGAAGAGCCTTTCGACGATCTCGCCATGGCCGAAGTGGAATTTCCCTCCGTGGAGGAGGCCGTCGCCTTCGTACCTCCTGCCTGGATGGCGCAGGATGTGACAGACGATCCCCGTTTTCACAACAGCAACATGAGCCGGACCGTCTATAAAAATCATTCTTTCTTTACGGACTGATTTTCCGTCGGATCCACCAGCGGAAGCCAGATCACGAAGGTGGTGCCTTCCCCCGGCTTACTCGTCACCTGAATATGCCCCTGGTGCGCTTCCACCAGACGCTGTACAATCGCCAGTCCCAGCCCGGTTCCTTCACCGGGCTTTTTTGTGGTAAAAAACGGAATAAAGATCTGCTCTGCGGTGGCGGCGTCCATCCCACATCCGGTATCCGTGACCTGAATCCGGTAGAAGAGTTTCTTTTCCTTCCCGTGGAAGTAGGGATCTGTCTCTGTCTCCGGCCGCAGTGTGTCTGTGCGGACGCTCAGTACTCCCGGCTCTTTTCCGATGGCGTGAATCGCGTTATTACAGAGATTGGTCACCATCTGGTGAATCTGGACGGTATTTCCCATGCACAGGTCCTTCTCCATCTCCAGGTGGGTTTCCATCTTCACATTGCGGGGCTTCGCCGCCTCTACAATGATCAGTGCTCCCCGGACAGCCTCCCCCACATGGACCGGCGAAACCATCTGCTCTGCATTTTTCCGGGAAAACTGAGTGATCTGGTCGATGATGGACTTCGCTTTTTCGGCCGATCCCAGGATTTCCTTCATATCTTCGTAATTATCGTCGTTCCTGTCCATTCCCTCCAGAATCATGGCGGAGTATCCCATGATCGGAGTGAGAAGGTTATTAAACTCGTGGGCAATTCCGCTGGTCATGGTACCGATCAGCTGCAGACGCTGCTGCTGTGCCAGCTGCTCCTCCTGCTGATGCAGCCGCTCCAGTTCTTCATTGATCCGTTTCAGCCGGGCATTTTCTCTGGTAATCTGCGCCTGCTGGGAAAAAACCCGGTAGATCAGCATGAGGAAAATCAGGGATGTAACCACCAGTAAAATGCTGACCAGGAGGATCCGGACGCCGACATTTTGCACCGGGGCCGAGATCTCTGCATAATCCATGACGGCGCTGATACTCAGGAAATCATTGCCGATAAACGCGGGAACATAGGCAGAAACCTTTTTTACCCGGCTGGGCGGATTGTCAGCCCACCAGTAGGAATAGTAGGTCTCCACCCCGCTCTCCCCTGCCAGCTGATGTTCAATCAGAATTTCCAGTTCTGAATAATCCAGATCCGGGTAGATTTTTTTCCGGTCCCCCAGAACATCTATGCCGATCTGTGCCTCCACCGGATGCATCAGTATCATACCGTCGGAGTCTTTGATCATAACATATCCGTTTTCTCCCATGCGGATATAAGAAGCCGTATGCTCATATACCTTCCGGATCGGCAGATACAGTTCCAGAATCCCGCCATCTTCATCGTCCGCCCTCAGGCAGAAATACAGTATTCCATCGGCATCACTGCAGGTGGAAATCTCCTTAAAGCCTCGTCCGCTGCCCATATTTCTGATCTGGTGAAACGTATCTACCGTCCCTGCATAGCAGCTTTCCTTTGCGGTGTCTGTATATCGCAGGCAGGTGATTTCCTCTGGACTCACGGTTCGTTCCTCTTCCAGGAGCTGTTCCATCGGGCCATGATTTCCCTTCCGGAATTCCTCTTCTGCCTGCCGGTATTCTTCCAGATGCTGAATGCTTTCTACCGTCTTCTGATAGTTTTCCAGATAAACCACAATACTGTTGGCTACACTCTCGGAAATGTTAATCAGCTGATTCTTCTGACTGTCAAAGATGGTTTCTCTGTAGTCCCGGAAAAGGTACAGAAGGGCTGTGCCTGCCACGGCCATAAGAATCCCCAGCGTCAGAAGCCAGGGGAGCATAGTTCCTTTTCTCAATGATTTTTCTGATAAATCTGACTGCATTTACAAATCCCCGTAAAAGTATTATATTAATAAAGAGACTTCATAAGTTCCGATGTCCTGACCAGACAATTGGTCCACAGGAGATATAACACATGGAAGAAAAAGTTCTGATCGTGGATGATGATCCGACTATACAGCGTCTTTTGAAAAAGGTCATGCACAGCAACCAGCTGGCCACCGATATCGCCGGGAGCGCCGAGGAAGCTCTTGCATTACTGAAGAGCCACACCTATTCTCTGATTCTGATGGACATCACAATGGATGGCATGGATGGTTTTGAAGCCGTGGAACGGATCCGTGCGGCCCGCAACACGACTCCCATCATTATTGTCAGCGGCAAAAATGAGGATTATGACACCCTGTATGGGCTCGAACTGGGTGCGGATGATTATGTCACCAAACCTTTCAACCCGGTTATTCTCGGAGCCAAGGTCAAAGCACTGATCCGCCGCAGCCGTCAGCTGACCACCGACAGTAATTTCATCACTCTGGGGCCGTTTTCATATAATCGTTCCACTCTGATTTTGAAGAAAAATAACCAGGAGATCCTGCTGTCCTCCAAAGAAACCAAACTGATGGCATTTTTCATGGAACATCCCGGGCAGGTATTTACGAAAGCCCAGATTTATCGTCAGGTGTGGAATGATGATCTGACGGATGAGAACACGGTCACGGTTCATATCAATCATCTTCGGGGTAAAATCGAAGATACCCCCAAACAGCCGCAGTATCTGCAGACCGTCTGGGGGCTGGGTTATAAATTTATCGTATTATAGCGGGATGATACCCAGGATGATGGCAAAGATCATGCAGATGATGGAGAAAGCCCAGACATACAGGAAAGAGGCTTTGATATGATCTTTGATATCCACATCCGCCAGACCGATACCCAGCAGAGTTGCCGGAACCATCGGGCTGATGAATGTCGCACAGTTACGGCAGACAACCATAGCCACTGCGATCGGCAGGGCTTCTACGCCAAAGCCGGCACCGATCGCGATCATGATCGGCAGCATTCCATAGAAGTAGGAGTCTGTATCGAAGCACAGTGCCAACGGAACGGACAGAATACCGATCACCAGCGGCAGGTGAGAACCCAGGGCTGCCGGGAGAATCATCTTAATCAGATCTGCCATGCAGGTAACCACGCTGACGATGGCCATCTCTGTTCCGGGTTTCGCGATAACCGCCGAGCCATCTACGTTAAATCCATATACAAGAATACCCATCAGAATCGCGGCACCCATGAGGGTGGAACACATCATCAGAGCCGGGCCGGCATGCAGATTGATGACTTTTTTCTGCAGTTTGACATCCGGATAATTCACCAGGATACCGGCAGCTACACCGAGCATGAAAGGAACATAGCTGGGGAACTGATCCCAGATCAGCAGTCCGATAACAGCGATGGTAAGGATAATGTTGAAGACAAACAGCTTCGGACGGGCCAGATCATTGGTCTTCGTATCGGCAGCTGCCTCTGCCACTTCTACCGCACCTTCCGTCTGTGCCAGTTTTCCATGAAGTCCAGCCCCTCTTGCCTGCTCCTGGAAACCAGCCAGCACTGCATGTGCCAGACAGAGAATAATACCGAAAATCTGGATCGGGATCAGGGTGGTCCACAGATTTCCTGCTTCCATGTTCAGTACGGATGCCGCACGCATGGTAGGACCTGCCCAGGGCATCAGGTTCAGAACACCCATGGCAAGAACGGCAATTCGCAGCAGCGTCGTGGGACGCATGTGCATCTTCTTGTAGATGGGAAGCATGGCAGGAATTACGATACAGAATGTGGAAGCACCACCACCATCCAGATGGCCGATCAGAGCGATCACAGCCGTCATCAGCGTAACGCCGATAACACTGTCGCCTACCAGACCCATCAGTTTGTTAATGATGACATCAAACATACCTGCATCCGTCATAATACCAAAGTACAGAACAGAGAATACAAACAGAGCAGCGGTAGCACCTGTGCTTCCGAAGCCGCCCTTGATCAGCTTGCCGACCTGCTCGATGTTGTAGTAACCACCGATCATCAGGATCACAGCCAGGATGGAGGGGAAAACAATAAATGCAATACTGGGCAGCGTCTTACTCTTAAAAAGCGTTACCACGATTGCAACAATTGTCAGGAACCCCAGAATGCCAACAACAGTTTCACCCATACAGTTTTCCTCCTTTAGGAATAATTGACTGTTCGGGCGGCGATGCCGCCTGTCGGTTCCGCATCGCCGTCCTATCTGCAATTGATTATATCGGAAGAAGGTTAATATATGTTTTGAAACTATTAATATATCTTAGCAATAATATTAATTTTTCTTAAGATTCTTAACACCGTAGCGGAATCTCATCAGGAATCAAATTCCGGCTTGTCAAAGGTCAGGTTCAGTCGTGCGACATGAAACTCCTCTTTATCATTGAAATAATCCAGATTTGCCTGCAGGGCATCCCAGATCTGCTCCAGGCTGGGAGTGCCGGCGAAGAATTTCTTCGGTTCTGCCCGCCAGTACATATCATCGTTGGCCAGGTTATCCGCCAGATAATGGTTCAGCTGCACGATGTAGAGCATTCTCTCCCGGCGGAAACGCTGAGGCTTATGGGTGACCTTCACAATCCAGTCGTCCACCGGGGTGGACTCGTAGAATTCCTTGGTGCGGTGATCTTCCAGTGCCATGATATTGTCATAGTCTTCCTGGGTAAATACCTTGCGGATCACCGGATCGATATCCATCCGGCGAATCAGAATCTCCGCACTGGCCAGTTTTACGCAGAGAACAAACAGCTCCGCGGCCTGCGTCAGTTCTTCTACCGTGGGATAGGTGGGAGCGATACGGATATTGTTGTCCCGGGGATCCTTTCCGTAGGGGAAGGCCGCTCCGGCACCGGTCATCTTCACGCCGGCTTCCTTACACAGCTCGATGATACGGGCCGCACATCCGGTCAGGGACGTGAAGGAGATGAAATATCCGCCCTTCGGCATGGTCCAGCTTCCGATCTCCAGACCGCCCAGCTCCTGCTCCAGCATCTCTTCCACCGCTTCAAACTTCGGACGAATCAGAGCCGCCTGCTTCATCATATGCGCTTTCATTCCATCAAAATCCTTGAGGAATGCCACATGCCGCAGCATATTCAGCTTGTCATAGCCGATCGTCTGAACTCCCAGATATTTCTTCTGCTCCTTCAGGTTCGCCTCAGAAGCTGCCATGGCAGAAATACCCGCTCCCGGGAAGGTCACCTTGGAAGTAGAGGCAAATTCATAAACCATATCCGGATTGCCGGCTTTTTCACATTCCGTGATAATATCCAGGATCTGAGGCTGATCTTCCTCATACAGATAATGGACCACATAGGCATTATCCCAGAAAATGCGGAAGTCCTTCGCTGCCGGTTTCAGCGCCGCCAGACGTCGTACCGTCTCATCGGAGTATACCACACCGCTAGGATTGCTGAATTTCGGCACACACCAGATACCTTTGATCGTATCATCCGATGCCACCAGTTTCTCCACGATATCCATGTCCGGGCCGTCCTCGGTCATCGGGACATTGATCATATTGATCCCCAGGGTTTCCGTGATCCGGAAGTGACGGTCATAGCCGGGAACCGGGCACAGAAAAGACACCAGCGGAAGTTTACTCCAGGGAGTCGATCCCAGAACACCAAACTGCTCCGCACGCATCAGAGCATCATACATCAGATTCAGGCTGGAATTTCCTCCGACAATGACATTCTCCACAGGGCATCCCATCATGTCCGCCATCATCTTTTTGGCTTCGGGAACACCATCCAGAGCACCATAATTTCTGCCGTCGGTTCCGTTCTCCGCCTTCCACACCGGCAGGCTCAGCATTTCCTCTGAAAGTTCCAGCTGATCCGCCGCAGGCTTACCACGGGACATATCCAGCGAAAGGCCCAGAGCCTTTTTCTGTTCATACTGCTTTTCCAGTTCTTCTTTCAACGCCACCAGTTCTTCCCGGGACAGCGAAGCATACGTTTTCTTCATATTAAAAAACCCCTTCCGGATAATTCATTTTCCATATTCTACTCGCTATTCTCCTAAAATGCAAGAGCATCCCTTCACAAAATCCCCCTGCTTTCCTTCATTTTTTCTTTCGATCACTTTATAAAATGGAAAGAATCGCACTTCTTTTTAATAAATTGATTATTTTCACGTCACAGGTCATTCACAAACCTGCGATATGATAATACCATCAAAAGGAACACAGAAAAAACAAAGCTAAAACCCATCTGAGAAGAGATTTTCAGATGTTCCATATATCGACACATTTTTCTCCTCTTTCGTTTTACTAATGGCGGCCGAGAGGCCGTCGGCCAACTACCTACCATTTGTAGTTTTCATACATTTTTCTCCTTTTAAAAAAGGGCGTCGCGAGGCGCTCTTTTTTTATTTCCGCCACCGCGAGCCGCCACCGGGGACGGGGCCCTCTGGCGGAGAAAAACCGGGGAGAGCTCCCGCCGGCTGCCGGATGGCATGCCGGAGGGAGCTCTCCCGTTTTTTCTCCGCCGGTGGGACCTGTCCCCGGTGGCGGCTCGCGTCTCGCGTCTGGGTTATTCGCCGGAGGCTTCGGCCGGTGCTTCTTCCGCAGCTTCCTTTTCTTCTGCGGTCTCTGCAGTCTCGGCAGTCTCCTCCGCTGTGGTTTCGTTGTTCTCTGTTTCTTCTGCGTCGGCTTCCACGACTTCTTCGGTCTCGTCTGCTTCCGCATCTTCATCGGCTTCTTCCGCATCTACGTCGGCATCTGCTTCCGCGTCCTCTTCGTCCTCTTCTTCTACTTCTTCAAAGTCGGAGCCGTAGATCGCCTCATATTCCTCTTTTGTCAGTTCGTTGAATACCGCATTGTCCATCAGGAAATCGGTGATCTTTTCACGAACAGCGATTTCGAGAAGTTCTGCTTCGCTGTATTCCTCCAGCAAAGCGTCGGTGCTTTCATATTCAAACTCTTTTACGGTCTGCTCGATATATTTCTGGAGTTCTTCATCGTTTACTTCGATGTTTTCCTGCTTGGCAATGGCTTCAAATACCAGCTTCGTGTGGATTTCTTCCACGGTCGCCTGCTCCATCTCCTCTTCTGTGACGAGATCTTTCCAGTCGGTGGCGCCAAAGAAAGCGGCGTAGCTGTTGTACATGGCCTCCATGGAAGCCCGGACGGAATCATGCAGATCCTGGGGATAACCGGAAATGGTGGCATTCTCCACTACCTTACTGATCAGGAGATCGGATGCTTCTTCTCTGTTGTAATCTTCATCGTTCTGAATCAGTTCCTGCATTTTGGCTTCTTTATAAGCCTCTACCGTATCATACTCGGTATGTTCTTTTACAAACTCATCGGTAAATTCCGGCAGAATATCCCGGTATACACGCAGCACGTTTACGTCGTATTCCGCTTCTTTCCCGTTGTAATCTTCCCCGTAGTCTTCGCCCAGGGTCGTCTTGATCTGAAGATGATCGCCGGCCTTGGCTCCCAGCAGTGCGTCATCAAACTCTTTGGAGGGATCTTCCATACCAATCTGGTATTCCATCTCTTCTACGTTCAGATCGCTGGCTTCTTTGCCATCCACCTTCACTTCGTAGGAAAGCTGAAGATAATCATCCATCTGTGCTCCGTCGGTGACATCCTCCTGCTCGGATTCATCCATGCGCAGAGCTTCGATCTCTTCATTCAGCTGCTCTTCGGTGACCTCGGTCTTACGGATATCTACCTGCACTCCTTTATAATCTCCGAGAGTGACATAGTCAAAGGGATCGTAGGGAGCGACTTCGATCTCTACTGCCTCGGCAGCCTCGGCCGGAGAGTACTTCTCATCGTACTCCTCTTCGCTCATCTCATGGATCGTTCCCTTGGAGACCAGATATTCTCCCACCTTGTCCATCATGGCACGTTCATGCATACGCACATCTCCATAATAGCCCACCAGGTCTTCTACGGTTTCAAATCCGTAGTCCTCCAGATGCTCTTTCAGGTAAGTCTGGTATTCCTCCTCGCTCATATTGAGATTCTCGCGATTTGCGATCTCCTGCACCACCATGACATAGTTGACTTCCTGCTGCACATAGGCATCCAGCTCCTCTTCGCTGATGATATCGGTCCAGCTCTCCATGTCGTACATCTGGGCATAGTTGGTATAAATTTCCTGGAAGGAATCGGAAATGCTGTCATAGAGTTCCTGAGGGTAACCGTTGATCTCAGAAGCTGCGATCACCTGATCGATTACATTGACCCTGGCTTCTTCCACCTGGGACTCCTTGTTGTACTCTTCCAACTCAGCCTTAACTGCCGCCTTCCAGTCATCGACGCTGTCATAATCCGTATGTTCCTTTACGTACTCTTCGGTCAGGGTCGGCACGATATCACGGTACACCCGACTTACTTTAATGGTGTACTCCGCTTCTTTGCCGTCCCATTCATCCCCGTACATGTCATCCAGCGTGACATTCACGGTAACTTCATCGCCGGCCTTGGCGCCCATCAGCGCATTGTCAACGTCCTCTCCGTACTCACCGAAGCCCAGTGTCATCACGGTTTCCGGTTCCGAGAGATCCTCTTCCACTTTTCCATTCACTTTTACCGTGATCGAGACATCCATGGTATTTCCGTCGGAAGCACCATCCGTGACGTCGGCCTCCACTGCATCCTCTTCCAGAATGCCTTCGATCTCGGCCCGTACTTCGTCATCGGTCACCTCGCTGGCAATCACATCGATCTCCATTCCGAGATAATCGTTCAGTTTTACATAATCTGCATAGGAAGCCGTGGTGTCGGCGGCTCCTGCGGCGGTGGTTTCAGTGCCTGCTGCCGTGGTTTCGGCGGCTTCTGCGGCCGTGGTTTCCGCTCCTGCTTCCGTGGTTTCGGCGGCTTCTGCGGCGGTGGTTTCAGTGCCAGCTGCCGTGGTTTCGGCGGCTTCTGCGGCCGTGGTTTCAGTGCCGGCTGCCGTGGTTTCGGCGGCTTCTGCGGCCGTGGTTTCAGTGCCTGCTGCCGTGGTCTCGGCGGCTTCTGCGGCCGTGGTGCCGGCGGCTTCTGCGGTCGTCTCCGCAGCGGTTGTTTCTGATTTACTCTGGGCGCCGGAGCTGCTGCAGGCGGACATTGAGAGCGCCAGCATCAGGCTCAGCATCATAATTCCTGATTTTTTCATTTCGATCCTCCTATATTATTCAGATGTTTCATTCCATTTGCACAGAAACGTTTTATCCAGTATAATAGATTCTGGAGAAAAAATGTACGAATTTTTCGTGAAATCATGAAATTTTAATAACTGACAAATGATTCTTAATAAATACGGAGGTCTCTTATGTTCTATTTCTTACTTGCCGCGGCGGTTTCTGCCCTGGATCTTCGTCTGAAGGAGGGAATTGAGGCGCAGGATCCTCACGCTTTCCCCCAGCCTGTGGGGGATGGTCATGTCACGATCTCCCGTTTTCATAATCCGGGGATTCTGCTGAATATCGGAAAGGACTACCCGTCGCTGATGTTGTCTGCCACCGCCGGTGGTTTTCTCCTTTTCGTCATCCGGTTATTCCGGCTCTCCCGAAAGAAAGGACATACAATGGAGAAGCTGGGACTTTCCCTGATCACCGGGGGCGCTTTCAGCAATCTGGCCGACCGGTGGAAGCACGGATATGTAGTGGATTATCTGCAGTTTTCCCTCCGGCCGATCCGCCGTCTGGTATTCAATCTGGGAGATCTGTTTGTCATCCTGGGAGCTGTTATGACGCTCTTCTCCGGGAAAGAAAAAGACTGAGGCAGGAATATTACTGCCGGTCCCATCTTCCTTATTGACAATCGTTATAAATATAAGTACATTTAAGATACATATGAAACTTCAATCACAAGGAGAGTAACGCCATGAAAGTTGTCGAAGGTTATATGCCTTATCTCGGACACCAGACCTACTACCGTATCGTCGGTGAATGCACCGGAAACCGCAAGCCTCTGGTTCTTATGCACGGCGGCCCGGGTTCTACCCACAACTACTTTGAAGTACTGGATGTGCTCGCGGAGGATGGACGTGCCATCATCTCCTACGATCAGATTGGCTGCGGCAATTCCTATCTGGACGGATGCCCGGAGCTCTGGACGCCGGAGACCTGGGACAATGAGCTGATCGCTCTTCGCAAGCACCTGGGGCTGGATGAACTGCATCTTCTGGGTCAGTCCTGGGGCGGTATGCTGGCCGTTGAATATCTCTGCAATTATCACCCGGAAGGCGTGCGTTCGGTCATTCTTTCCAGCACCATGGCTTCTGCCAGTCTCTGGGCCAAAGAGGCACATCGCATGATCCGGCAGATGTCCCCGGAGGATCAGGCTGCCATCGCCAAGGCGGAAGAAACCGGTAATTACGAAGATCCGGCGTATCTTGTGGCCAATGATCATTACATGGAGGCTCACTGCGCTCCTCTCTCCTTTGGCGAAGAATATCCGGAATGCCTGCGCCGCCCGAAGAAATCCGGCTCTGAATCCTATCTGTACGGATGGGGACCTAACGAATATAATCCCATGGGCAGCCTGAAGAATTTTGAATATCAGGAAGAAGTCATGAAATGGAAAGAGCCGGCGCTCATCATCAGCGGTACCGATGATCTCTGCACTCCGGTGGTGGCCAAGGATCTCTTCGACCGCATCCCGAATTCCCGCTGGGAGCTGTTTGAAGGATGCCGCCACATGTGCTTTGTAGAAGACAATGAGCGCTATGTGAAGCTTCTGAGAGAATGGATGGAAACCTACGACTAAAACAGCTGTTTCATAACACTGAAAACGCAGCCATTTTATGAAAAATGGCTGCGTTTTAAATGTTACACTTTATAACTCTTATTTACTATTCCCAGACCGAATGCATCGACAGCCCCTGCCGGATCAGCCACTTTCGGTAGCGTTTTTCCAGGCGCTTCGGGCATTTCACATGGACTTTCGTATGGGTTCCGGAAAAAGCATTTAATCCGATCTTTTTCCTTGTTAGTTTTGTGGTGGAGATTCGGATGTTTCGCAGATTCCCGCAGTCAGCGAAGGCTCTGAGGCCGATCCGGCGCAGATTGCGGGGCAGCCGGATCGAAGTGAGATGGTCGCATCCCTCGAAGGAGTTCTTTCCGATGGTTACCAGTGACCCGGGCAGTTTTACACGGCGAAGGGCGGTGAAGCCATAAAAGGCCTGATCTCCTATGCTGGTAACTCCCTCCTCCACCACGATCTTCCTGATTTTCAGTTTTCTCCAGGGCCCCGGCTTCAGTTCCAGCTCCTTATTGAACCCGTCGTAGTTCTTCATCCTTCCTTTCCCCCGGATCCGCAGCACTCCTTCTTTGTAGTTCCATGTGAGCTGTTTCCCACAGGTGCCGGAGGTCCGGTCCGCCGCCACAAGCTGTCCGTTTCCCAGGATAAGGAATGCCGTCAACAGTGCCAGGGTTACGAAGCTGCGCATTTTCTGATTCATAAACATAATTCTCTGCCTCCTCTATTCTTTTAATTTTTATATTTTGAAACCAATTTATTTGATTTCACAGCCGTATATTCTTCTATTCAGACCGTTCTCATATATAACATTTACGATCTATATTAGTAAAATGGTGCAATTGATTTGTGCTTATTTTTTTTGTTGATATTTTATCCGATACAAAAAACATTTTTTAATATATAACCTTTAAAATTGCTATTTCTTTTTCCCTGATTTATAATATAAACATCGAAAAAAGAATCGCCTGTTTCCCGACGGGCAGCTCTGCCGGCTGAGCCGGTATCATTACCTGGAAAAGGAGAAGAAAGCCATGTTAGTTCAAGTAGGAATCAACGGTTTCGGTCGTATCGGTCGTGTTATCATGAGAATTCTCGAAGAGAGAGACACCGATATCGAAGTATGTGCTATCAACCTGCGTAATGCAGATATCAAACGTATGGCATATCAGATGGAGTATGACTCTGTATTTGGCCGTTTCAAAGGCAGAGTTCGTGCTACCGATACGGAACTGGTTATCAATGGTAAGAAGATCCGCGTTTTCTCGGAAGAAGATCCCGCAAAGATTGACTGGGCTTCTGCCGGTGCTGAGTATATCATCGAATCTACCGGTAAGTTCCGTACCCTGGAAGAGTGCTCCAAGCACTTCGAAGGCGGTGCCAAGAAGGTTATCCTGACGGCTCCCGGTAAAGATCCTGATTTCCCGACCTTCGTTATGGGTGTTAACAACAAGACCTACGATCCCAGCATGAAGATTATTTCCAATGCATCCTGTACCACCAACTGCCTGGCTCCTCTGGCAAAGGTTATCAACGACACCTTCGGTATCGAGCGTGCTCTTATGTCCACGATCCATGCCTCCACATCCAAGCAGAAGCCTGTTGACTCCAACGGTGGACGTGACTGGAGAACCGGTCGTTCCGTATTCAACAACATCATTCCTTCCACCACCGGTGCTGCCAAGGCGGTTGGCTTGGTTATTCCGGAGCTGAAGGGCAAAATGACCGGTATGAGCTTCCGTGTTCCTACCAACGATGTATCCGTGGTTGACCTGACCGCTCAGCTGAAGAAACCTACCACCTACGAAGAGATCTGCGATGCCGTAGAAGATGCCAGCCGTCATTCCATGAAGGGTATCATCGAGTACAACCACGATGATATCGTTTCTACTGACCTCAGAGGCAACTTCCAGACCTGCATCTTCGACGTGAAGGCCGGTATCATGCTGGACGACACCTTTGTTAAACTGATCGCCTGGTACGACAATGAGTGGGGTTATTCCAACCAGTGCATCAACCTGGTGCAGTATGCCGCCCGTCAGGATATGAAGGCGAAGGAAAGAGCTGCCAAGGAAGCGGCCAAGAAGGAAGCGGAAGCAGCCGCTGCTGCTAAAGAGCCTGCCAAGAAAGCTGCCCCTAAAGCAGACAAATAAGACTTCAGGTTCGGTTTCCGTTATCTGTAATGACATAGTAGCCGAGTAGCTCGTACAAATCAATACAGTACGATGCCTATCTATGATGAAAAAACAGGCAGTGGCCCGAGGGCCTCTGCCTGTTTTCCTATCTCAGTGATTCATCGTATCCCGGTGTTTTATCGTATCCCGGTATCTTCTATTTTTCCGTGCGAAGATGCTTTACAGCATCTTTTTCTTTTTCAGTATCAACATGGTGATGATACAGATGATCAGCGTCAGTATACAGATAATCAGGAATCCGTGGGGTGTACTGGAGAGCGGCATCCATTCTCCCGCCACGTTCATGCCGTACAACCCGGAAATAATGGTCGGAATAGCCATCACCAGGGTGATGGATGTCAGATACTTCATGACGTTGTTCAGGCGGTTGTCAATCACAGAGGAAAGCAGCTGCCGGGTACCGTCGATGATGTCCCGGTAGATTCCGGCCATCTCGATGGCCTGTTTATTCTCAATGATCACGTCTTCCAGCAGTTCCATATCCTCCGGATACTGAGCCAGTCTCTTATAGCGCTGCAGCCGGTCCAGTACGATGCCATTGGCCCGCAGAGAAGTCGCAAAATATACCAGGGTGGATTCCAGTTCGTGCAGATCGATCAGATCCACGTCCTCGGTATCGGCCCCGACTCTTTCTTCAATCTCCGTCCGCTTCTGATCGATCACCTTCAGATAACTCTGGTAGAGCATCGCCGTCCGCATCTGGATCTGATAGACAAAACGCATTTTCTTCTTTGTACTGAAATCCCGCAGTTTTTTCCCCGTAAAGTAATTCAGGATAGGGGTGTTCTCATTACATACGGTAATCACCACGTCCTGGGTCAGAAGGATACCCAGCGGCACAGTCGTGTACGCGGTCTTTTCGTGACGGATCTCCGGAGTAGGGATGTCCACCAGAATCAGGGTATAGCCATCTTCCAGACTGATACGGGAGCTTTCCTCTTCATCGAGTGCGGCCCGGATATCGTCGAAATCGATATCGAACGCCTGGGAAACTCTCTTGCCCTCTTCCTTGGTGGGCGCTGTCAGTTTTATCCAGATCCCCGGTTCAAACTCCTCCAGTTCACTGATCACACCGTCTTCGGTTTTGTAAATATTCAGCACTGTCCCACCTGCTTTCCGTATAACACATCAGATAATAATAATTCCCTTTAGCTTATCTATTTTACCTTAAACTCTCCCATTTTGCTATAGTTTCTGCGAATTTCTTTCAATAAAACAGCACAATAAAGCCACCGGGGACAGGTCCCCGGTGGTGTTTTCATTCAAGACTCGCTTGCGAGTCTTGCGCGCCGTGTGCGGGGTGCCGTATGGCACCTTCCGCACCGCACACGTGCGCATCCCCGCGGAGCGTTTATCTCGGAAGGAGATGAAATGCGTTATCTGGAGGCAATGACCGCATTCCCGGAAATACCTTTTTCTACCAACAGTTTCTTATAGGCTTTCAGTACTTTTCTGGCAACCCGGACTTCCAGGTTCTCCGGTGTACCTGCGAAGGCTTTGGCCTCTACCTTCTCTTTCGTCAGATTCGTAGTTTTGATCGTAAGGGAGGAGAGGTTATCACAGCCGCTGAAGGCCAGTTTACCGATTGTATCGACGCTCTTTCCGATCACGACGGTCTGCAGGGCGGGATTCTGGGCAAACGCTCTCTTTCCGATTTTCTTTACGCCATTTCCGATATTTACCACCTGCAGTTTGGTAAATCCGCGGAAAGCATTGTTGCCGATGGCTGTAATATAGAAGGTCTTCCCGTAAATCTTTACGGTTCTGCGCATGGAAACACTCTTCATCTTATTTTTCTTTGCCTCGGAGGCTTTGATGAGGGTCACGGTGCCTTTTCCATTTTTACCTGCATCGGTTACGCGATAGAACATGTCATCTACGGTGTAAATCTTTCCCTTGACGATCTCCTTTTCGCGAACCGGTTCCTCAGAGGTCGGTTCTTCCGAGCCAGGTTCTTCGCTGGTCGGTTCTTCCGAGGACGGTTCCTCGGAGGTCGGCTCTTCGGAGGTCGGTTCTTCCGAACTCGGCTCTTCCTGTTTTTCGACAATCGGGATTTCCACCGGGAAATCGATCACGGCATCCTGTGTATAGTAACGGAGATTTTTGATCGTCTTTCCGGTCATATCCATTTCCGAGTTGCTCCAGCCGATCTCGGTGCCGCGCCAGATATTCGCGATGTGACGCAGACCGTACTGTTTTCCGTCGGAATCCGTCATGATAATGGCGGATACGGTATCTCCTTTTTCAATTCCGGTGGTACCGCTGAGGCTCACTTCGACATCGGCATGTCTTGCGCCGATGGTCACCTCGCCGGTCGCGCCTTCAACAGAAGCGGCTCTGCCGTTGACAACGGAGAAACTTCCATCCTCATTCATAACCTTGTAACGGGCCGGCTTCTCATTTAATACATAGTAAGCATAGCTGGGGGCTTCGAACAAGGTCTCCTTACCGGTATAGGTCGTAGTATTTTCCTGGCCGCGAAGTTTCACCGTGATGGTCAGGGAGTTTTCATCGGTGACCTGGGTGTAATTCTGCAGTGCAGACATATCTTTTACGAACACCGGATAAGTGATTCCTGTGATGTCGCTGCCATCGGAATTCACATGGTAAGATCCTCCGGCCAGGGTACCCGCCCTGGGTTTGCTCTTCGTTGCGGAAGTAACGGCATCCACCCCCGGAACTCCTTCTCCCTCATAGAATTTGTCGTAAGGGATGTTCATCAGAACATATCCGGAACTACCGATACGGATGTTCAGAGGATAATCAATCACGGAAGTGGGAGTATAATAGCGGACATTGGTAATGGTCTTGCCGTTCAGATCAAAATCGGACAGGTTCCAGCCGATCTCGGTCGTCCGCCAGATATTTACGATATGCCGCAGAGCGTACTTTTTCCCGTCGGAATCGGTCAGCACAATACCGGACACCGCATCTCCCTGGGCAATTCCCGCAGTTCCGCTGAGGGCGATTTCAATATCTGCATGCCGGGCTCCCACTGTCACATCGGCCGATGCCGTATAGACCGTAGTAAATGTCTCTCCCTGCACAGCCGAGAAACTGCCATCGGCCTTCAGCGTCTTATAGTGAGAAGGTTTCTCACTCAGCACATAGTAGGCATAGCTCGGGGCTTCAAAGAGGGCCTCTTTCCCGCTGTAGGTCGTCGTAGTAGTCGTACCGCGGTTCGTAACAGTGATGTCTACCGAACTCTCCTCTGTGATTTCGGTGTAGTTTGCCAGAATGGTGTCATCCTCCACTTTTACCGGATAAGTGACACCTGTGATATCGGTGCCGTCCGCATTTACATGATAGGATCCTCCGGCCAGTGTTCCTGTACGGGGTTTGTTCTTCGTGGCAGATGTCACGGCATCTACTCCGGACACTCCCTCGGCTTCATAAAACTCTCCGTAGGGAATATTCATCAGCACATACTTCTCTGCTGCCTGAGCCGTTTTAGGGGCAAGGGAAAATGCCAGTCCGGCCATAAACACACCGGCAAGCAGACGTCTAATACTTTGTTTCATCACGTTTTCCTCCTGTATAAAATAGAAAGAGTGGCTAGACTTACATTTGTTTGCATTGTCTAACCACTCGTATTCTATCATTTCATATTTTTTACGTCAATGAAAACCGGTCCCCATTTACAGGCTTTGAGATATTTTCTCAAATGGCACAGCAGATTCTTTATTTCCGCGATACAAACTCTGCCTTTATATCCGTGGAGAAGGCATCTTTCAGCCCTTCGCTGATCACCAGAGTTCCATCCTCTTCCTGCAGGATCATCTCGAAGGTATCTGCATGGTTCTGCCAGAATGCGATGGCCTTATCTTTTCCCATGACAAACAGGGAGGTGGAGAGGGCGTCGGCCATCGTTCCGTCTTCACTCACAATGGTCACGGAGATCAGTCCGCTCTCGGCGGGATAGCCGGTCGAGGGATCCAGAATGTGATGATAATGTTTTCCGTCCTGCTCGAAATATCTCTCGTAGCCGCCGGATGTGATCACGGCCCGGTCTTTTGTCTCCAAAACGCCCAGATAGTCCCTGGATCCGCTGGGATCTTCAATTCCGATCCGCCAGGCACTGCCATCGGGCTTGTCCCCCAGCACCTGCACATTGCCTCCGAGGCTCACGATCGCGTGTTTCAGATCATATTCCCGGAACAGATCCATCAGACGAGCCGAGGTATATCCCTTGGCAATACCGCCCAGGTCGATCCGGACATTCTCATCGGAAAAGGATATCTGACTGTTTTCCTGGTCGATCTGTACCGCATTCATGTCCACATGCTGCAGCAGATCCGTCAGTTCCGATTCCGTCGGGACACGGTACTCCCCGCTGGTAAATCCCCAGGTTTCCATCAGCGGATACACCGTGATGTCGAAGGCCCCTTCTGTCTCCTGCCAGAATTCCTTCGCACGCTCCACCAGAATCAGCGTATCCTCAGACACCTGGCCGGTTGTCTCCCGGTTCAGAACAGAGATTTCGCTGGTCTCGCTGCCGGTGGAGAGGAGCGCATCCAGACGCGCAATCTCCTTCGCCGCAGCTTCGGCCGCCTCCTCCGCCCGGGCACCAACGGTACGAATCGTCATGTAAGTGTCCATGGCAAAGAGTTCCTTCACCGCCTCTGTCTCAGCCCCCTCCTCCACCGGTTCCTTCTCCGAAGCCTCGGAAGCTTTTTCTGCCATGGTGCTTTCCCCGGCTCCGGCGGAGGTCTCCGGTGTGGTGCTCCTGCCCGGACTGCAGCCCGCCATCAGACACACAGCACACAATATAAGCGGGATTTTTATTTTCATTTTCAATGATATACTCCTCTCGTTATTTCCACCTGCAGAGATGGGAGTCTTATCTGCTTCCGAGATAAACACATCAGCATAGAGATTATAATGGCTCTTAGTTTTTTTCGCAACTACCAATCCCGCGGACAGGCTCCGGTTGCTGTTTCTACCTATATTAATGAGAATCATTTTCGATAAAATCAATAGCCGGACAGGGCAGATTGACACGAAAATCTGGTTAGGCTAAAATATCATTTGTTATATGTAGTAAACTAACCAAGTGATGAATCTGCGGGTATATTCATGAGTATTGATAAGCGAGTCGAGGAATACAATCAGATGCATGAAGAGTATTTTCGGGAATCCTTCCAGCTGGGTGCGCGTTTTTCCACATCCGGGGAGGACGGTATTTTACTCTGTCTGCTGGCCAACGACCAGGAGATGCTGCCCGGGGAACTGCTGGCGAAGACCGGACTGACCACCGGCCGGATCGCCAATATTCTGAAAGCACTGGAAAAGAAAGATCTGATTTCACGCCTGCGGGACGGGGGTGATAAACGCAAAGTGCATGTCCGTCTGACGGAGAAGGGAGTTCAGAGAGCGCTGGAACTGAGGCAGCAGCTGAGAGAGGAACGGAAGAACCTTCTCACCTGGCTGGGGGAAGAAGACAGCAGACACTGGGTGCGTCTGGCCAATCGCTGTCTTCAGTACACCAGGGAATCCTCATCAAAATAACGATTTCTTCCATACCGCGACCGCATTGGACCGAACCAGGAGACGTTCCACTTCAATCCCGGCGGGACAGATGTCTGCACAGGCGAGGGACTTCCCGCACCCGGCAAACACATGCTCCCGGTAGGCTTTCTGCAGTTTTTGTTTCTCCTCTCCCTCCAGCGACGCAATCAGCCGGGCCGCCGGAACAAATCCTGCCGCCCCGAAGAATGACTCTCCCGGAAGGTAGTTCGGGCAGATTTCCAGGCAACAGCCACACTGCAGACACCGGGAAGCATCGTAGGCCGTCTCCCGCTGCTTTTCTGTAAGGTGGACCTCCTCCCGGCTCCAGAGCTGCATCTGTTTCAGATTTTCGAACAAAATACTCCGGTCGACCATCAGATCCGCAATCACAGGGAATTTCCGCAGGGGCTCCAGCGTAATCTTCCCTCTTCCTTTTTTCTGATAATTCCGCAGGAAACTGTCACAGGCTAATCTCGGCTTCCCATTAATCACCATCGCACAGGCACCGCACTTTTTCTGCAGACAGCTGTTCTCCCAGAGTATTTTCTTTACGGTCCTGCCTTCTGTGTCCACCAGATTTCCCGCCTCATTGATTTTTCGCAGAGCTGACGCCACGGTAGCATTCTCGTCTTCCGTCTCGAAGCAAATTCCCTGCCACCAGGCAGCGGTTTCCGCCGAATCTCTCCGCAGGATCTTAAATTCTATCCGCATCCGGGTTTCCTCCTTAATTCTGACGAAACTGTACCATCACACCTTCGGAAGTCCACTCTGCCCAGGTCTGCCTTGCCATGGCGGCTTCCGTCTCCGGGTAATCCGACCGGTAGTGAGCGCCCCGGCTCTCCCGCCGAAGTTCTGCCGATATGACCATCGCCTGCGCCAGATACACACGGTTTCTTTCCCGTTCGTTGTTACACTGCGGCAGAAGCTTCTCCAGAGAAATCCTCGCCTCCTCCAACGCTTCCCCCTTCCGCACAATGCCCAAGGAATCTCCCAGGATGACCGCAATCTGCCGGACCAGCTCCGGGGAAATTTCCCCAGCATTTCCTTTCTCTTCCCCTCTGAGCTCCTCATTCATGCTTCCGACCTTCTCCGATCCCGCCGTTTCTTCCCGGATTCCTTCCATAACCTGCTCAGCCACGGAGTCCGCCGCTACCCTTCCCCCGTACAAGGCTCCCAGCATGGAATTTCCGCCCAGCCGGTTTGCCCCGTGGTACTGACAGCAGCACTCCCCCGCCGCCAGAAGCCCGCGGATGTTCGTCTGATGACCTACATCTACCTCAATGCCGCCCATGAAATAGTGAATCCCGGGCTCCACCGGAATCGGGGATTTCGCCGGATCCAGGGCCAGATAATGGATCAGTTCCTTCCTCAGATCCGGCAGACGCTGCTGCCAGATCTCCTTCCCCAGCTCCGTCAGATCCAGGTAGACCTGTCCTCCGCAGGAAGGATCATGCATCACAAAATACATCTGGCGGGAAATGACATCCCGCGACGCCAGATTTCCCTGCTCCGGATATTTTTCCTCCATAAAATACCAGCGGCCACCATTTCTTTCAATGAACAGCCGGCCGCCCTCTCCCCGGGCAGCCTCCGTCACCAGACACCGCTTATCTGCAATACCGAAGGTCGTAGGATGATACTGTATCATTTCCATATTTCCCAGGCGCACTCCCTGCCGGAAAACGGCTGCCACGGCATCCCCCGAATTCGCTGTCGTTCCCGTCGTCATCCCCGGAAACATGCCATTCATTCCTCCCACGGCAAGAATCACCGGCCCCGGCAGCACCTCCACTTCTCCCGTCCAGACATCCCGGACCACTGCGCCGGAACATATCCTCTCACCCGTCCCTGCCGCCGAAGACGCGAGTGCAAGTTTCAGGAACTCATGATGCGGCATCCGAAGGATCCGGCTCTCCGCTTCATACCGCCTCACCGCATCAATCATCGCCGACATAATAATCTTTCCTGTGCTGCTCTTGGCATAGGCGGTCCTCTTCTTTTTCTGGCCGCCGAAGTTACGCAGGCGGATTTCTCCATTCTCCAGGGTATTAAAAGGAACCCCCAGATCCCGCAGCATCCGGATCACCTCCGGCGCATGCTCCGCAAGTCCCCGCACTGCCTCCGGATCCGCCAGATAAACCCCCGCCTTTAAAGTGTCTTCCATGTGAAAACGGACATCATCCGATTCCCCCATCGTGTCCAGCGCGCCATTGATTCCGCCCTCTGCCAGGACAGACTGCGCCCGCTCCGAAGACTGAACTGACACCAGACGGCACCGTATATTTCTTTTTGCCAGAGTCATTGCCGCCGACAGACCCGCCAGCCCCGCTCCGATAATATTCACACAATCCATGCTAACCGCCTCTTACGCTGCTGCTTTTCCGCAGGTACCACTATGCCTGATTCACAGTTTACCGATATTTCCAGAAAACGTTCCAACGAAGATAATAAATCACAAAGCCAATCGTACAGAACAGAAGCACTGCCGCCAGGATCAGCATAATATCCCTGACGCTCACATGACGGCCTTCCTTTCCCAGGGAAACCATCAGAGGCCGGATATTGCACAGAATGTGCACCGCCAGTGAAGCCGCCATCAGGAGATTTGCCGCCAGCTGTGGCCCCTCAAACAGAGAGAGGCGCAGGACTTCTCCCCCGTTTTCCCAGAACAGGAGGATATGAAACAAGACCAGAATCATCAGTGCCACTCCACTGATCCGCCTGGTCCAGAACAAAGCATTTTCACGAAAATAGGAAACTCCCGTTTTCCGGCAGATCCGTATCGTATCTACTGTCAGCTTACAGCCAATCCCCGCATGAATCAGAATCAGGATTACCATAAGTACGCTGATGACATGGAAAATGGGCTGTCCTCCCGGGATCAGGCCCATGAGCTGAAAGCCCCCGGCAATTCCATGAATCAGAAACAAAACCATGATCAGAACACTGATCCGTGCATTCCATTTTCTCATACCGGATCTCCTCGCCTTCTATTTTAATTCAGGGAGATCCATTCCAGTCCTTCTTTCGGCACTGTCTCCCCATGATATGCCTCGGAAAACTCCTTCGACATGATCAGCACATCAAATTTTCCATGATCTGCCCTTGACATCAGAAGAGTGGCGTCCTCTGTACGGATCTGCATCTGATTTTCCGGCAGACGGGACTGGAAGCTCCGGGCCATTTCCAGAGCTCCTGCGTCTCCCGCCGCTACCGAGCAGGCAATGTCCTCGAAGATGTAGGCAATCTCCTCGCCTCCGAAAAAGGACTTCCAGGCCTCCAGAGTCTCCTGGCTCTTCCTCATCCCCCCATTGATCAGAACCACATACTCCCCCGAAGGCTGATCCAGAATCACGGAGGCACTGCTCACGGCATCCACACCCCCCGACAGGAGAAGGCCCCTTCCCCTCTCCGTGCACATCAGAGGCACCCCCAGCAGCAGCAAAATCCCCGCCGCCACCGTGAGCACATGTCTTCCAAACCCCATTTGCTACCCTCCCTTCAGAACTCTGCCCTCTAAAGGCGGGATGTTCTTTTTTCCGGAGAAGGCGTGTCAGGTTCTCATCGGAGCCGGAGCGGAGGGGCCACAATTTTCTAAGTGGTTCGCCCCAAGCTGCTTGGGCACCGCTCAGCGTCACGAGAAATCCTGATGATTTCTCGTGACGTTGACGCGCTTCGTTCGGGCAATCAAGAACGCCTTGGCGTTCTTGCCGCGCCGCGCAAGGTGCGAAGCACCTTCCT
>CAMOYN010000002.1 GCA_946630035.1 uncultured Lachnospiraceae bacterium | reverse complement strand
TACACTCTCCGTATTTGTCGAATGTGTGTTCCTGCTTGACAACTTCTTTTTTTGTTGTTTCACATTTGGTGCATTCGTAATATACCACCGAAGTATGCTCCTTGGAAGAAATGCTTTTATAGGTTCCTTCTTCATCATATGCCTTCCAGGTGTGTTCCTGGGGCTTCTTTTCTTCCTTCTCTTCCTCACATTTGTCACATATATAAAGTGTAACCAGATTATGGAAGGAGTCCCCTTCCTCTATGTATTCATCGTCTTTTACCCAGACGTGATTTTCCATTTTCTGCGTATCAATGATGGCATTACATTGCTCACATTCATAATGATATATTGCCTTATGATTCGTGGGAGATGATTTTTCATAATCTACGCCATATTCGTAGGAAAAAATCAGGCTATGAGCTTTGTATGATTTCTTCACTACCTTCGCGTCACATAATCTGCAATAGTATGTGGCTACTATTTCATGCTGTGTGTCAGAGACGGAATTATATTCTTCTTCCCATAGTTGCAGGTCATGATTTTCGACCTTCTTTTCCGTCATTTCTGCGTCACACTCAACACAACGATAGGTATAAATGATTTCGTGCTGTGTGTCGGAAATGGAATGGTAGGACGTATCATCAAGAGACCAATCATGATTATGATCGGATGCATATACAGTTCCGGATAGAATGATAGCGGCAAATGCCAGGAGAAGAATACTAATAACGGAGCTTTTTACACGTGTTTTCATTGTTGTTATCATTCCCTTTCAGAAAGAATAATTGTTTATATTTACTTAGAATATAATAATTATAGTTTGATGAAGATAGAGTGTCAAGTGGGATTACCCGATTATGTTTTACGGATGGAAATGCTCTGCGGTTGCCCGCTCTGATATTGACTGACAGTTCTTGGTAATACCCACGGACATGACCTCGAGGGGATAACGGCAGCTTTAT
This sequence comes from uncultured Lachnospiraceae bacterium, assembly GCA_946630035.1. Taxonomy (GTDB): domain Bacteria; phylum Bacillota; class Clostridia; order Lachnospirales; family Lachnospiraceae; genus UBA3305. The sequence continues at coordinate 31,853 of CAMOYN010000002.1, read as the reverse complement.
GCAGAAATGTCAGAAAAATTTTATGGCTATCCCAGATGAATGAGAGAAACGGGAAAGGTGAAATTGTGTATCTACCGGAAACAATCATCTTTTATTTTAGCGAATGCGTTCCGGATCAGCTGCCGGGAGAAGGCGGAAAATGGAATTGTGCAGTCGGAAATTGCACAATCTGAAATCCGAAATGGTTGGCCATTCCTTACCACACCCGATTATCCAATTTTTGACAAATTAAATTAGCGTATAGCCTATGAAAAATTTTCTCTGCTTATTTAGCGCGAGGAGATTAAATCTCCACTCGCCGAAAAGATCCCCTCTGCGTATGTCCTTCTAGATTTATATTCAGCGAAAAAGACCGCAGTCTATATTTCCTGCGGTCTTTAATCATAAAAAGCGGCCTGCTCATCGGAGCAGGCCGTTCTTGATATATCGATAGGGAACCGGACTCAGCTCTGAGCGTTGAAGATCACGCTCTGGCTGCGGCTCAATGTGAAATACAGCGCCATACCGAGCACTCCGCAGGAAATCACCTCGCCGATGCCCACGGTGAGCATCATAAAAGGAATCGGGAGCGGTACGCTGTAGGCATACTTGAGAACGAAGGGTACGATCAGGGTGTTGGCGACGATCGGTGGGATCGGTCCGAGGAAAGGATTGGAGTCCGAAAGCTTCCTCGTGAAGAAGGCTCCGATCAGGGTGGCAAGGCTGCCAAAGATGATATCCGGCAGGACTGCACCGCCGAGGATATTGCCTATGATACACCCCACGAAGAGCCCGGGAACGGCCGCCGGCGTAAAGAGCGGAAGGATCGTGAGGGCTTCCGAGAGCCTCACCTGCACCTCGCCGAAGGAAAAGGCGGCGAAAAGCCAGGTGATGACGACATAGAGGGCAGCGATCATCGCCGCCTGGGTCAGGAATTGCGTCTGTTTGTTCTTCATGTTCTGTTGTCTCCTTAGTTTTGATTTACGTGAGGATGGTTACGAACTCACGGTATTTCCCGCTGGCTCACATAGGGAGAACAGCGACGAGGGATACTATAACACGATGCAGAGAAAAAGGCAAGGTCAAATTTCAGGGGGACGGAGTAAAAATATCGTCAGTTGAAAAAAGATAAAAAAGGAGTAAAATAATAATATCTGGTTACCCGGGAACATCGGTTGCCGGGCCATGGATCACGTACGAGGAGGTTTGATATGAGAGAGAAAAAATGGAAAACACTATTTCTGCTGTTTGTATTGAGCATTATCCTCGCGGGCTTTGTCAGGCCGGAACAGGCTTCGGCGGCTTCGGCGGATTATGGGATTCGCTTTGAGGACAGGCCCGCGGTCGAGGAAGTAGTGTATTATTATGTCATGTACATCCCGACGGAGTTCAACCAGGGGGAAAGAATCACTGTCACCGACCATGGGAAAACTCTGAAATTTACGTACCGCTTCAACGATTTCTATGATAAGAACTGGAAGAGTATCGGGAAATATGGGTTCGGTATAATGTATCGATGGGTGGATAACACCGGGCTCTTGGATCCCGATGGGGGCATTGGCCAGACGTGCACCTATCTTTTTGGTCTGTACAGAATAGATGAAGAGGGGAACCCTCTGGATTCGGAGGGCAGACCGGCAGCCGGGATCGATGACATTTATTTCTGTGCCACTACGGAGATCCTGTCAATCCGGGCGTTGGATGATCACATCGAAAAAACCGTAAATGGCATCCTGTATTATGTGTACGATGGCCAGGAGACGGCGAGTGTGATTCTGGGGGATGGCAAACTGTCGGGAACCATCGGGATCAGAAAGAATGTCCGCATAGATAATAAAATTTATCCGGTCACGGAAATCTGCAACGGTGCATTCAGCGGGAACAAAAAGATCACGGCGGTAAAGCTGCCGGATACGATCACGGAGATCGGGGACGGAGCCTTTGCCAATACGGGTCTGCAACAGATTTCAATTCCGGCTGCGGTAGAGGCGATCGGCACGGAGGCTTTCGGAATCAACCACAGAATCCATCCGAAAACACAGGAGATCATATACACAAAGGTTCCCGGCTTTGTAATATATGCCGGTGCTTTCTCCGCAGCGGCAGAATACGCCTCAGACAATGACCTGACACTTGTCAGTGAGATCAGCGCCAGGCAGTTCGGGACGGAATGGAAGAAAACCGAGGCGCTCAGAGGGAGAAAGGTCCGCCTGCAATGGAAGAAAGTGAAACATGCCGGCGGATATCAGATTTTCTGGCGAATGGGGAAAACGGGCAGCTATAAGAAAGCGGCTTCGATTAAAAACAGCGGTACCGTCCAATGGACCAGTAAAAAACTGGCCGGCGTGAAAAAAGGACAGACAACTGCCTGGAAGATTCGTCCCTTTACCAGGGTAGCCGGGAGAACCGTGTATGGCAAATGGTCCGCCGTGAAAACAATGGTAATCCGATAGGAGGAGACAACTATGAAGAAATTTTCGGTACTGATTCTTTCGGCGGCGCTGCTCCTGTCTGCCGCACTGCCCAGCCGGGCAGCATCTCTGCCGTCAAAATATGATCTGAGAAAACAGGGCCGTGTCACCGGGGTCAAGGACCAGGGATCGGAACGTACTTTCTGCTGGGCTTTTGCCACTCTGGCCTCTATGGAATCCAATCTGATCACCCAGGGGATCGCCGGGCCGGAGATTGACCTGTCGGAGGCGCACATGGCTTGTTTTATGCTGAATCCGAAGAGCAGCGAAGCTGTCAGCAAATACGCCGGGAAGGATGCCTATTTCCACAGCGGGGATGCGACGAATTTCTATACGGCCGCTGCGGAACTGGCCAGAGGTTACGGGGCTGTCACGGAAAAAACCATGCCCTATTCTCTCTTCAGCGGTGACAGTATGCCCGGGGGAAAGTACATCACGCAAAAAATGATGACGAAGTCTCAGTATGAACTAAAGCAGGCGGTCTTTGTCCAGGTAAACAATACTGTGGAAAAATACGACCGGGCTGCGTACCGTCGGATCAAGCAGCTGATCATGAAAAACGGAGCCGTCGCCTCGAAGATCTGTTTCCCCGATTTCTACAGTTGGGAAAAGGTCTTCGGGACAAGGATTCCGAACCAGACGAAAACCTATTACTCGGAAGAAGAACTTGCGGACCATGCCGTGACGATTGTGGGCTGGGACGATACCTTCCGGGATTTCCGGTCCGAAGACAAGCCGGCAGGCCCCGGAGCCTGGATTGTGAAGGACTCCTACGGAACGGATCTTCACGGAGACGGCTATATGTACGTCTCGTACTACAGCCCCTGCATCTCCCAGGCGGTGAGCTTCGTCGGGCAGAAAAGCAGCGGAAAAGAAATCTATCAGTACGATGGTACCGGAATCGGCGACTATATCCTGATGAGCGGCAGCGAAACGGCTGGAGCGAACTGTTTCACAGCCAGGTCGGACATTCTGCTGGATCAGGTCATGACCTTTACGCCGGAGGATAACTGTCGGGTGAACATTCAGATCTACGCAGCAAATGACGGCAGCACCCCGGTCTCCGGAGTCCGACTGTATAACAAGACCTTCACGAAAAAGCAGGCCGGATACAGCCGCATGGATCTGGGGAAACAGATCGGCATTCCCGAAGGCGCTTCCTTCAGTATTCTTATATCGGCAAAGGCGCCTTCGGGCCGGTATTTTATTCCCTTCGAGCTGCAGGACGTCGTGGACAAAGGTGCCAGACCCGCCGTCATACAGAGCGGACAGTCGTTTATTCAAAGCGGCGGCAGCTGGCAGGGAATCACCGTACAGTCCAAAATCTCCGCAGGAGAATATACCTACCGTCTTTACAATGCTCTGGTAAAGGGGTTTGGTGTAAAAGCCGGAAAGACAGCGCAGAAGATCAGTGTCAGAAGCAGACGGGAGATGAAAAAAGGAGCGAAGATTTCGCTGAACGCCGTAAGAACCTCCGGTACCGGGCAGCTGATCTACGAATCCTCCAACCCGGAAATGGCATCTGTCTCCGGGAAAGGCGTCGTCACGGCCAAAAAGAAGGGCACCGTAAAGATTATGGTCTATGCTCTTCCCTCTGCGCAGTACAAGTCCGGAAAAAAGACGGTGGAACTCACCATCCGGTAGAAGTCTACGGCTTAGCAGGTGTCGGAATTCTGCGTAACGGAAACCGGATCTCAACAAAGGGGCTTTCGCACGAATTTCTTCGTGCGAAAGCCCCTTCTGTTTACATTCTTTTGCCGGGACACGGCCCCCCTGCTCCGATGGGTTATTCGTGGAGGCGGATGACAACGATGTATTCGATGTCGCCTCTTTCCCCGCCTACCAGATCGGCCCGGACTACGAGGGTGGTTTTTCTCCCATCCGGGAGGGTGAGGTTCAGTTCCTTCTGACTGCCGGCGATCTGCCGGATGAATCTTTCGGTATATTCCTGATGAGGAATGTTTTGATAGCCTTCCACCCAGGTGCAGAAGATTCCGGAGTTCAGGGCGATCTGGAGGGCCTGGGTGTCCAGTCCCAGAGCCTCGGTCAGTCCGTGTATGGCTACTTCGTAGATCAATCCTTCGGTGGTTCGATGAAGGAAGAGGATAGTGTCTTTTAAATGGGCGGAGAGAATACGCATCTGATTTCTCACATGCATCACATCGGTTACATCAATGGCGATGCACTGCCAGCACAGTTCGCCATAACGATCGGTCAGCTGCGTCTGCTCCGCCATATAGATATAATCTCCGCATTTGCGCTGAATCCGGTAAGGACGCAGTCTGTTCAGGTTGCCGCGCAGGAGTTCCTGTGATTCCTCTATCAGCCGCGGTGCGTCCATGGGGTGAACCATGCGAAGAAGACGGTTGTCGAAGAGAATCTTGATTTCATTCTCCGAAAAGCCGGTGATTCGCTGGAAATTGTTGCTTATGAACAGGAATTCAAATTCGTCTTCCAGGGTACAGCGATAGTAGGCACCGGGAAGATCGGAATGGATGAATTGCAGTTCGGTTACATCCTGGGCGCTGCCGTAGAACTTCTGGCCCTGAATATCTTCATTAATAAAATAGATCTGCAGGGACCACCAGACCAGCATGCCGCTGGGCCGGTAGACCCGGATGATTCCTTTGGCGCCGACATTTCGGTAGAGAGTGGCATACTGGAACAGTTCATAAAGTTTTGGCAGATCTTCCGGATAGATGTAGTCCTGAATGTGAAAACGTCGTTTTTCAAAATCTTCTACTTCCAGACCGACGAGCTGATAGAACTGCTCATTGAAACGGATGATATCTATGTTTTTTTGGCTCTCGCCGGTAACATTATAAAAAGCGACCGGCCCCAGAATGTTGTTCAGCATGGCATCGCTGTAGATGTTTTCATCCAGAAACTCCCGGGTGTGGAACTGCTGATTGGCCTTGAAAACAAACCCGTGGGTGTCGATGTGAGACGGATCCCGGGCAATCTGCTCGAATTCTTCTACCGGCATGGGCCTGTTAAATAAGAAGCCTTGCATATACCGGCAGCCGAGATCGGAGAGAAAACGGGCCTGCACCTCGGTCTCCACACCTTCCACAATGATCGGAGTGGCCAGATTCTGCGTCATGTTGATGATGGACTCAAGAATGCTGATGCCTTTGTGTTCTTCATTTTCTGAAATCTTAAGAAACTGAGCGTCCAGTTTGATCAGGTCCACGTCCAGACTGCGAAGCATGTTCAGAGAAGAATAGCCGCTGCCGAAATCATCCATCAGGACCATAAAGCCCATTTTGCGCAGCTTGCTTACGGCCTCCTGTACAAAGAGCCCGTTGTCTACATAGGCGGATTCGGTGATTTCGACTTTGATGCTCTCCACGGGAAGTTCGTATTTTTTCAGTAGGGAAGCGAAATGTTCAGGGACATCGAGAGATAGGATATCGATCTGGGATACGTTGACCGAAACCGGTATGATGGGATGCCCCTGATCCATCCACTGGCGGATCCACTGGCAGACCGCCTCCCAGATAAAAATATCCAGCCGGGTGATGATACCGTGCTTCTCAAGAATGGGGACAAAGACGGCCGGGCTGATCATGCTTCCGTCTTTTTTCCACCACCGGGCCAGAGATTCGGCACCGACGATCTTGCGGTTGGAAACCCGGTACTGGGGCTGCAGATAAAAACCGATCTCCCCATTGTCAAGGGCATTCTGAAAAGCGTAAAGAAGCTGATATTCTTCCGCATTCTTGCGATGGAGACCGGCGTCGTAGAGATCGATCCGTTTATGGAGGTTTCCCTTGATCTCTTCGGTCTTCAGGCCGGCATGATTATAATATTCAAGAATATGGCTGGCGGAACCATCGATCCGGGCAATGCCGAAGATGGGAGAGAAGCCTTCGATCATGCTGAGCGTGGAGATCAGGGAGTGGATCTTCTCATGGAGGGAACGGATCTGCTCCATGTTGCAGGGAGTGACGAGGCAAAAATGTTCCGAACCCAGGTACCCTGGCAATCCTCCGTTGGCTTTGCTTTCTTCCCTCAGAATCCCGCCGATCTGACTTAGCAGATATCGCCCGGATTCCATCCCATACCAGTCCACGAACAGCTTGAAGTGTTCGATATCGATATCGATGATGCACCAGCCGTCCGTAAGGAGGGGGAGCTTGCTGTCTACCAGACGGAAATAATCCTGGCCGAGCAGCAGTCCGGTGACATCTTCATGCTTGGTATGGGAGCTTTCTTCGGATTCCGGTATCTCACCGTGGACGCGTTCTTTCTGGCGCTGAATATCATAGACATAACAGCGGATGATGTGTTCCGGCAGGCCGAGCTCGGTACCGGATATCAGAAGGTGCATGGTCCAGATCCAGCTCTCGTCGCTTCCTTTCAGGCGGAAGAGCCCTTTCAGAATCCCTCGGTTGGATGCTTTTTTCAGACGTTCTGCGAGAAAGTCCGGGTCAACCATGGCGGAATAGGCATCGTGGTCTTCCGGATGAACAAAGTGCTCCAGAGCAAACAAATAAAACCGGCGGAAATCACCCTCCAGTGAGGTACCCAGATATTTTTCCGGCACATGATAGATGATGCGGTATCTTCCGGTTTCCAGATCGATTTCCAGTAGTTCATCAAAGGAAGTGCGGTTCATCTCTTCAGCGAGGGAAATCTCTTCTTCCTGCGGGTCATAAAACAGTGCCCAGAACTCCTGCTTTGTCATAATATGTATCCTCCGGTTCGCATTGGGTGCGTAGATCAGAGTCAGATGTATATGTTTGTAGTTCATTTATTATAAGGTATGAGGAATCCTCTGGTCAACCGGAATTGCTCAATAATATAGGGATCCATAGGTTCTACTTGAAATACAATACTCAATATGGTATCATTTATTTGTAAAAATATACCTAAAAGGCTATAAAAGTCGCAAAAAAATATTTCTACAATTGGCTTGCACGTATATGAGGTGTTTTATGGAGGTCCATTGCAAAAAACGAAGGGATGGGAGAATGGGGATTTTTCTTATTGCCGTGCTTGGCCTTTGCCTTACTTTTCAGACGGTCTTGGCCGAGTCACCGGTTTTGGATGAACCGGTCTATGTGGAGAATGAATGGAACTATGTGGACGGATCCATGGATGTTTCTCAGGGAATTCCGGAGGATGCCCTGGGACGTCTGGGGATGATCCGGGAAAAAGGAAAACTGACGGTGGCTACGGAACCTTACTATCCTCCCCAGGAGTTTATCGACGAGTCGCTCTCCGGTCAGGATCAGTACGTGGGAGCGGACATGGAGCTGGCCCGGCGGATCGCGGAGCGGATGGGCGTGGAACTGGAGATTGTTCCGATGGAGTTCTCCGCTGTGCTGGATTCGGTGGCAGAAGGAAAATATGACCTGGCGATCTCGGCGCTGGCTTTTACAGAAGCGCGGGCGGCCAGGCTGGAGATGTCGAAGGGATACTACTACAGTGGAGAGGAGACGACCTGCGGTCTGTTGATCCGGGCGGAGAGAGAGCCGGAGATTCGCGGTATCGAGGATCTGGAGATGATGGATATCGCAGCCCAGAGCCGTTCCCTGCAGGAGTCCATGGCCGTGGATGCCGCCCCTTTCTACCGCCAGTTCCGGCGGATGGATTCGGTTGCGGATGTGATCGATGCGGTGCAGACGGGAAAAGTGGATGCCGGCGTTGTCGATGTTGCGATTGCCACGTCTCATATTACTCTGCACCCGGACTGTGGCCTTATGTTTGTACCGATCCCTGAATTTACTCTGATGGAGGAGTATAAAGGAGACCGGATTGCAGCTGCAAAAGGTGAGATCCAGCTGATGTATTTTGTGAACGGGGTTATAGATGAGGTTCTGGCTGCAGATCAGTACAACCGCTGGTTTGAACAGTATTCTCTGAATTGAGGGGAGGTGCTGTGGATGAGAAAGTGGAAGACGTACCAGATCGTTTTGTTTGCCTTGTTGTGTCTCGGACTTAATGTGGGCGGAAGGGTTCTGGCAGCTCATTTTCAGTGGCCGTTCTGGATGGATTCCCTGGGGACGATGTTATATGGTTATATGGCTGGCCCGAGCTGCGGGGCGCTGCTGGGGCTGACAAGTAATCTGCTCTACGGGCACATGAATGCAATGGCACTGGCATATTCTCTGACAAGTATCGGTATAGGCGTGATAATGGGATTTGCCGGCATATACCAATGGATGGATAATCTGTATGAGGCCATGAGAACCGCCCTGGTAGTGATGCTTATAGCCCTGGCGATTTCTCTTCCTCTGAACTGGATTGTCAACGAGGGCTATACCAATAATATCTGGGGAGACGCCATCATCAAGTACTTCCAGAGTCTGGGCTGGTCCTTTATGCTGTGTGCCATCGTGGGACAGCTCCTGGTGGAGTTTTCAGATAAGGTGCTTCTGGTGCTGATACTTTTCATTATAGTGAAGATCTTCCGGAGGCTGACCGAGGAAGACGAGCTGGTGGCTGTCCGGCGGACGAAGGCCGGATGTTTCCTGATCCTTCTGCTGGGACTGGGGGTCGGAACGATGTCTGTGCAGGCCGCAGATATTGATTTCACGGATTACAACGATTATGTAAAGACCGTGTATTCCGGAAATAACGGACTGCCCTGCGGTCAGGCGAATGATATCGTACAGACCAATGACGGAGTTCTGTGGATCGGAACCTATGCCGGACTGTATCGCTACAATGGACTGGAGTTTCGGTGGATCAGCAATTATGATTCCGTGCGAAATGTAAACTGCCTGTATGTGGATGAGGAAGGACGGCTCTGGATCGGAACCAATGATAACGGCCTTTCCATTGCTATCAATGAGAAGATCGTAAATGTGATTGATCAGAATTCCGGTCTGCCCTCGAACTCTGTCCGTTCCATCATTCAGTCCTCGGACGGATACTACTATATCGGGACGACCAGCAGCATGCAGATCCTGGCCATGAATAACGGCCTGAGAGTTTTCAATACCATTCGTGAGATTAACTATGCGGAGTGCATCGCGGCAGACGATCAGGGGCATGTCGCGGCTCTGACATCGGACGGACGGCTCTTTCTCTTACGGGAAGGGCGGATCCTTTCTTCCCTGCGTCTTTCCGGTGTGGATGAAGTGTTTAACTGCTGTACCTTCGCGCCGGATGGAAGCCTGATGGCGGGAACCTCCACCAATCATATCTATCGGTACGATATTGCGGACAACGGTTTCGAACTGAAAGAAACGATTACCCTGGATGGGGTTACCCGTTTAAACCGTCTCTACTATCTGGAGGATGGCGTTCTTTTTATCACTTCCGATAACTGTGTTGCCTATATGGGAAAGGATAAAGTGTGTCATCTGGTCAACACCAATGAATTTAATGCTTCCATATATAAGATGCTGCAGGATTATCAGGGAAATCTCTGGTTTACTTCGACCCGTCTGGGACTGCTGCGGATGGCAAACTCCGCCTTTAAGGATGTATATGGAACGGTTGGCATGGAACGATGTGTGGTGAATGCGATTACCCGGTGGCAGAACTGTTATTATATCGGAACGGATAATGGTCTGGATATTGTAGATTCTTCCTGCCGGAATCAGATAGAGAATGAGCTGACAGCCCGGCTGAAGAATGTGCGGATTCGTTGTCTCTGTGTGGACAGTCAGGATGACCTGTGGATCTGTACCTATGGTACCGGTCTCCTGGAAGTTTCACCCGACGGGCAGATCTGGCAGTACGATGAGCAAAGTCACGGCATCGGAAACCGTGCCCGCCTGGCGACGGAACTTTCGGATGGTACACTGGCAGCCGGAACAGACACGGGGGTCGTATTTATCCGTAACCACGAAGTTGTTCATACGATCGGCAGTCATGACGGCCTCACCAGTACGATGATTCTGTCGATTACCGAGAGAAGCGACGGAACGGTCCTGGCCGGTACGGACGGAGGCGGAATCGCGATCATTGAAGATGGAACCATCCGGGAGACGATCACCCAGGCGAATGGTCTGACCAGCGGCGTGATTCTCCGTACCATTAAGGATCCGAAATCCGACGGAGTCATGCTGGTTACCAGTAACGGCCTCTGCTATCTGGAAGAAGATAACACAACACGGCCGATTAAGAACTTCCCTTACTACAACAACTACGATATCCGTTCTCTGGATGGAGATATACTGATGATCATGTCGAGTGCGGGTGTATATATCGTGGAACGGGATGATCTGGTGGCAGATCGCGAAAACATGCCCTTCCGGCTCCTGGATACCCGGAGCGGGCTGAGCACCGCTCTGACGGCGAATTCCTGGAATTACCTGGATGATCAGGGGGATCTGTTCCTGCCCTGTGATACTGGTATGTATATTATTGATACCCGCCGTTACAATCAGCTTACCTATTCCTACCGGATTCACATCGCTTCACTGTACTTTGATAATACTCTGCAGTCTCTGAAACAGACTGGGTCCATCGTGGTGGATCAGGGGGTGAACCGGCTGGAGATTGAACCGGAGATCCTGAATTATACGATTCAGGACCCGAATGTGGGATATATCCTGGAGGGATATGACCAGAACTGGACCTTAATGCCCCACAGCAAACTGGGCCATCTGATCTATACGAATCTTCCCTCCGGCCAGTATACGCTGCGTCTGGCGGTGTTTGACAGTACCGGTGATAATATACTGGAAGAATTACAGCTGCCTCTGATTAAAAAGAGTGAACTGTATGAACAGAGAAGCTTTGCCGTTTATCTGATGACAGTGCTTGTAGCATTTTTCGTCTGGATCACCTGGCTGCTTGTTCAGAGACAGATCAACAAACAGAAAGTGAAACTGGAAATGGCCAATGAGACTGTGGTGGCCATCGCCAATGCCGTCGACGCGAAGGATGTACGCACCAGTCAGCACTCAAAGCGGGTGGCCGAATACTCGGTCATGATTGCGAAGGAAATGGGCTGCTACAAAGGCTGGCAGCGGGATAAAAGACTGGAAAATCTGCGCAGGGCTGCCCAGATGCATGATATCGGTAAAATCGGTATCCGGGATAATGTCCTTAACAAAGTGGGCCGTCTGACCAACGATGAGTATGCGGAGATGAAGTCTCATGTTACCCGGGGCGCAGATATCCTGAAGGATTTTACACTGGTGGAAAACGTGGCGGAAGGAGCCAACTTCCATCATGAACGCTATGACGGGCGGGGATATCCCCTGGGACTGAAAGGGGAGGATATTCCGCTGATCGGCCGTATCATCGGTGTGGCGGATGCCTTCGACGCCATGACATCCAATCGAGTATACCGGAATCAGATGGATACGGATTATGTTATGAATGAGATGAAACGTGGCCGTGGGACTCAGTTTGATCCGAACGCACTGGATGCCTTCCTGCGCCTGGTGGATAAGGGAATCATTGATCTGGAGGCACTTTACAGCGAGAAGGCAGCTGAGATCAGTGAGGCGGACCAGAAGACAAAGGAAGAAGTGGCCAGACGTGTAGAGGAGGATCGTAAAATCCAGGAAGCTGCCATGAAAAAAGACTCACCGGAGCCAGAAGCCGCTTCCGGACCGGACGGAGGGGAGGAGAAGAAATGAAGCGTGTATATGCTGCCACGATTTCTACCTGCCTGCTGGCAGTGATCCTGGTTTACGTCTACAAGACGTGGATTAATCCCAATGTAGAGCAGGAAAAGATATATGTGGGTTTTGTATATGACAGTGATGAAAGTACCTCGTACACCTATAATTTCTCACTGGCAGCGGATGAGCTGAAAAAGACTTATGACGATCGCATTGAAATCCTAAGCCACAGCAATGTCCTGGATGACGAAACCGAAGAACCTCTGAGAGATCTGGTGAATAAAGGCTGCAGTATCATTTTTCTGAATGGATACAGCCCTCAGGTCCTGGAGGTGGCAAAGGAATATCCGGAGGTGCAGTTCTGCCAGGCCTCATGGAAGGATATGAGTGAGGAGAGTGTCCCGGAAAACTATCACACATTTAAGGGAGAAGCCTATCAGGCCCGGTATGTCAGTGGTATTGCTGCGGGCAGTGTTCTGCGGCAGCTGATCGATCGTCGCCTCCTGACTCCGGAGGAGGCGTGCATCGGCTATGTGGCTGCCTTCCCGGATCCGGAAGTAATTTCCGGATATACAGCCTTTCTCCTGGGGGCTCGTTCCGTGGCTCCGGAAGCCTTTATGCGCGTGCGCTATACCGGGACCTGGGGCAGCTTTTCCCTGGAAAAGCGGATGACGGAGGAACTAATTCAGGAAGGCTGTGTGATTATATCGCAGCACACCGATACCATCGGTCCGGTGCTGGCCTGCGAGGAGGCATCTCTGACGCATAATGTGTACCATGTCGCCTATAATCAGAGCCTGCTGGGAGTAGCCCCGCGATCTGCGCTGATTGCGGCAAGAATCAACTGGACGCCTTATATTGTCTCCGCGGTGGAAGCGGTGCTGAACCGGGAGACCATTGAAAGTGTGGTAAAAGGGAATGTTCATGGGAACGATGTATCCGCCGGATTTGAATATGGGTGGGTCGAGGTGATGGACCTGAATGCGGCGCTGGCGGCTCCCGGAACGAAAGAGAAGATCGACGAGGCGATCGGACAGTTTAAAACGGGGAATAAACGTCAGGCCTTTAAAACCGACGTGACGGCGGTCAGTGCGACGGATTCCTCCGTTACGATAGATCTGAACGGTGGTTTTTTAGAGAATGAACGCTCCTCCTATCCGTCGTTCTACTATCTTCTCCCGGATATTATTTCCGTGGAATAGAGCAATCGCGGCGTGGCAAGAACGCAGAGGCGTTCCTGATAAATAACATAAGAAAGCAAAATCTCCGGAACGGGTATCTGCCCGTTCCTTTTTTGTTGAAAAAAATTTGAAAAAAATAAAAATGGAAAAATCTCTGGAAAGGGACTTGATATTTGGAAAAACATGCTTTAGAATGGAGATACATGGGAGATTGTGGGGGAAAGTGTCACAAAGTGGTAAGCTTATGGATGGAAATCTCATATTCCTGTGAAGATAATGGGGTCTGACGAAGGGGAGTCGGCGGATCCGAGGGCGCGAGGAGGTGAGCTTTCCATGTTCATGGGTGAATACAACCACAGTATTGACAACAAGGGACGATTAATCATTCCCGCAAAATTCCGTGAACAGCTGGGAGACACCTTCGTAGTGACTCAGGGGTTGGACGGATGCCTGTTTATATATGGGAATGAAGAGTGGGAAGCCTTCACTGAAAAGCTGAAGCAGCTTCCTCTTACTAACCTTAAGGCCAGAAAATTCACCCGATATTTTCTGGCAGGTGCGACATCCTGCGAAGTGGACAAGCAGGGGAGGATTCTGCTCCCGCAGAAGCTTCGTCAGTCGGCCGATCTGACAAAGGATGTTGTGCTGGCAGGTGTGGGAAGCAGAATCGAGATCTGGGACAGTGCCCGCTGGGAGGAGAATTCCACCTATGAGGACATGGAAGAGATCGCGGAGAATATGGAAGGACTGGGTATCTGATGGCAGAGTTTTCTCATGTTTCCGTGCTCCTGGAGCCGGTGATAGACAATCTGAATATCCGTCCCGACGGTACCTATGTCGACGGTACACTGGGGGGCGGCGGACATTCTTTTCAGATTGCCCGGCGGCTTACAGAGGGAGGCAGACTGATCGGCATCGATCGGGATGCGGATGCGATTCGCGCGGCCGGAGAGCGGCTGGCTCCTTATCAGGATCGTGTGACGATCGTAAAAGCCAACTATGGAGAGATCCGTTCTGTCCTGGATTCCCAAAAGATTCCGCGGGTGGATGGGATTCTGCTGGATCTGGGAGTTTCTTCCTATCAGCTGGATACCGCAGACCGCGGATTTTCCTACAGTGCCGATGCCCCGTTGGATATGCGGATGGATCAGGAGGAGAGCCTGACCGCCTATGACATCGTGAACGGATATGAGGAGCCGGAACTGGCCCGCATCATCCGGGATTACGGGGAGGACCGGTTTGCCGCAAAGATTGCGGCCAGGATCGTATCGGAGAGGGAAAAGGCTCCCATCCGGACCACCTTTGACCTGGTCCGTGTGATCCAGAGTGCGATTCCCATGAAGATCCAGAAGACGGGAGGCCATCCGGCCAAAAGAACCTTTCAGGCCATCCGGATCGAACTGAACCGGGAACTGACGGTCCTGGAAGATGTGATGGATACGATGATAGAGGCGCTGGCTCCGGGAGGCAGACTCTGCGTCATCACGTTCCACAGTCTGGAGGACCGCATTATAAAGAATAAGTTCCGGCAGGCGGAGAATCCGTGTATCTGCCCGCCCAGTTTCCCGGTATGTGTCTGTGGGAAGAAGAGTCTTGGACGAGTTGTGACCAGGAAACCGATTTTGCCTTCGGAAGAAGAGATGGAAGCTAACAGTCGGGCCAAAAGCGCCAAATTGAGGGTGTTTGAGAGGCTCTGAACCAAAGGATCGGAACGAAAGAGAACCGCAACGAAAGAGAATTGTAACGAAAGAGAACTGTAGCGAAAGAGAACCGTAACGAAAGCAACTTGCTGATGTGTAAAACGCGGGTAAAGGGGAGAGATGTATGGCTGGTAATAGAAGAAGAATTAGTCCCGCGTCGTCGGTGCGATATTATCAATCCGGCAACACGGTGCGTCTGGAGGATTATTATGTAGATTATCTGGATTCTTACGCAGAGGACTATGTGGAAGAGATCCAGGAAGAGACAGAGTGGGAACAGAGCCGGCAAAGACAGGTCAGAGAAGAGAAAAGACGGCGAAATCACCGGAAAGTCAGAAAAAATCAAGAAAAGGCTATGCATATGAGCCTTCCTTATGTTATGATGTTGTCGGTGGCCACGGTTCTGAGCGTTTTCGTCTGTTATCATTCGCTCCGCCTGCAGTCTGAAATCAGTGCATCGAAGCGAAGTGTCCAGGAGCTGCAGGTTTCAGTATCGAAACTGAAGGCAGCGAATAATGCGGCAGAGGACAGCCTTAAGATTTATACGGATCTGGATTATATCTATAAAGTGGCGACCAAAAAGCTGGGGATGACCTATCCGAGTGAAGATCAGGTAATCCGGTTTGATCGAACAGAAAGTGAGTATGTGCGCCAGTATGAAGACATCCCGACCAGCGACTGATTCCCGTCGGTCCAGAAAAAGACCTATTCGAATAAGAAAGTATATGCAGAGAAAGCTGGCGTTCGCATTTTGCATTGCGGCGTTAGCTTTATTTGTGTTGGTGCTGGTAATCATCCGGATTATTCTTACCCGGGGAGATGACTATCAGAAAAAGGTGATGAACCAGCAGAATTACAGCAGTACCGTGCTTCCCTTCAAGCGGGGGACGATTATGGACCGGAACCAGACGATTCTGGCGGCCAGTGAGCAGGTCTATAATCTGATTCTAGACCCGTCGGTAATCCTGGAGGGAAATCAGGATGACGTGGATGCCACGGTGGATGCGGTGGCGGAAGCCTTCGGGTTTACGAAGGACGAAATAAGAAGTGCCATCGAAGAGAACGCAAAGAGCGCCTATGTGAGATATCAGAAGGGACTTCCGGAAGAACAGAAGACTTTGTTTGAAACTCTTCAGGAGGAACACAACCGGGATAAGGAAGCCCGGGGAAAGATCAGCGGCGTCTGGTTTGAGTCAGAGTACCGGAGAGTGTATCCCTATGATTCCCTGGCCTGTACAGCCCTCGGGTTTTCCGGGTCTGACAGCCGGAAAGGAAACTGGGGGATTGAACAGTACTACAACGATTATCTGGTGGGTACAGACGGACGTCAGTTTGGCTATCTGAATTCTGACGGCGTGGTGGAACGGACTACGAAACCGGCACGGAATGGAAACACCATCATCACTACCCTGGATTACACGGTTCAGAAAATCGTCGAGAATGCCATTGCGGAATTCTGCGAAGATGTCGAGACCGATCATGTCGGTGTACTGGTGATGGATCCCTCCAATGCGGAAATACTTGCCATGGCGACGGATTCGGTGTATGATCTGAACAATCCCAATGACCTGTCTCTGAGTTACACGGAAGCGGAGATCGAGGCGATGACTTCCGAGAGCCGGGCGGACTCCCTGAATCAGATGTGGCGGAATTTCTGCGTGGCGGAAGCCTTCGAACCGGGATCGACCACCAAGCTCTTTACCGAGGCGGCGGTGCTGGAAGAGAATCTGGCGAATGAGAATTCCACCTATGTCTGTGACCGGGGCGAACAGGTGGTGGACCGGTTTATCCGCTGCGCCCATCTCCATGGAAATATCAATCTGGCCCAGGCCCTCGCTTTTTCCTGTAATGATGTGATGATGCAGCTGGGAAAAATCATGGGCAAAAATGTATTTTCCGAGTACCAGAGTCAGTTCGGCCTGGGCCGGCAGACCGGCGTGGATCTGCCCGGTGAGTCCAGCGGCATCCTGCATAGTGTGGATAACATGGATCCGGTTGATCTGGCGACCAATACCTTCGGACAGAACTTCAATGCTACCATGATTCAGGTGGCGGCCGCTTACTGCTCGGTCCTCAACGGAGGAGCCTATTATCGTCCTCATATTGTAAAAGAGATACTGAGTGAGACCGGGGAGGTGCTTAAGACGACGGAGAACACCGTGGTGCGAGAGACGGTAAGTACTTCCACGGCGGAGATCCTGCTGGAAGGTCTGGCCCTGGGTGTCAACGATCCGGAGGGAACCGGACAGCTGGCAAAGGTGAACGGATACAGTGTGGGAGGAAAGACCGGGACGGCCGAGAAATACCCCCGGAATAAAAACAAATACATTCATTCTTTTGTCGGGTGTGTCCCGGCAGAGAATCCGGAACTCCTGATCTATGTGGTAATAGATAATCCCCAGAAGGGCTCCGGTAAACCAAAGATCTATAAACCGGAAAAATCGAAATATACGGTTTCTGAGACAGCCGTTCCTCTGGAAAAAAAGATCATGGCTTCTCTGGTGGAGTACCTGAACATCACTCCGGATCCGGATGCGGTTGCTGCAACGGCAGGAGCGGAAGAGGCGGACGGCCAGAAAGCAGCGGCCTCTGAGTCCGGGGAAAGCGACGGGACGACCGAGGAGGAAGAGATCATCGAGCCGACCAACGCCGGGAATGAGTGGGAAGATGAAATCCCCGAGGGTGGTTTCATGGATCAGGACAGCGGTCCTCCTACTCAGGCAGAGACGGAATCGGAGGAAGTACGGATGGAAACAGAAGTGGCGGAGGAGTAAGTGCTTCGCCGGAAAGGAAATATCATGGATCTACAGATTATTATGCCTGCATTATTTGCATTTGCCCTCAGCGCAGCTGCCTGCCCGGTTTTTATCCCTTTTCTTAAAAAACTGAAATTCGGTCAGCAGGTGAGAGACGATGGACCACAGGCGCATCTGAAAAAAGCAGGTACACCCACCATGGGAGGAATCGCCTTTATTCTGGCGATCACCGTGACCTGTCTGTTCTGGATTCCTTCGCATCCCCGGATTCTGCCGGTGATGCTGATGACGCTGGGGTTCGGACTGATCGGCTTTACCGATGACTATATCAAAATCGTAAAGAAACATTCCGAGGGATTGAATCCAAAACAGAAAATGGCAGCGCAGTTTGTGCTTACCGCAATTTTCTGCTATTATATGATGGCTCACTCCGGCTGCGGAACGGTAATAAAGATTCCTTTCTTCGGAGCAGAGTGGAATATGGGATGGCTCTATGTGCCTTTCCTGTTCTTTGTTGTACTGGGAACGGATAACGGAGTGAATTTTACCGATGGTCTGGACGGCCTCTGTTCTACGGTCACGATCGTTGTATCCGTCTTCTTCACCTGGCTCTCCCTGAAGACCGGGGGCGGGCTGGAACCCGTGACGGCTGCCGTGGGCGGTGCACTGGGTGGATTTCTGCTGTTTAATGTATATCCTGCCAAAGTGTTCATGGGGGATACCGGTTCTCTGGGTCTGGGAGCGTTTGTGGCCTCCACGGCTCTGATGCTGCAGCAGCCTCTGCTGATTCTGCTGGTGGGCTTCATTTACCTGGCAGAGGTAATCTCGGTGATTCTTCAGGTAGGATATTTTAAAAAGACCGGAGGAAAACGGTTGTTCCGTATGGCTCCCATCCATCATCACTTTGAACTGGGAGGGTGGTCGGAGACCCGGATCGTAGCAGTATTTTCTGTCGTGACGGCAGTGCTCTGCCTGGTTGCGGCTATGGCATAGGAAAATGCGAAGGAAATCTATGTTATTTTATATAATCGGATCCGTCAGGGATTGAAAGGAGATTGAAAGATTTACCATGAATAAGAAAGTATTGGTGGCGGGGGCCGGAATCAGCGGCCTTCATGCCTGCAGCCTGCTGCTGGCACAGGGGAAAGAAGTAGTGTTATACGACGGCAATGCCGATAAGGATCCGGCAGAGCTGAAAAAGGAGTTCCCGGAGACTTCGAATCTTCAGATCGTGCTGGGAGCCCTTCCGGAGGAACTGCTTCCGGAGATTTCCGTCTGTGTTGTGAGCCCCGGGATCCCGATGGACTCCCCTCTGGCAGAAGAACTGAAAGGCGCAGGAATCCCTGTCATCAGTGAGATTGAACTGGCCTTTGAAGCTGCGAAGGGAAGACTGATTGCCATTACCGGCACCAATGGAAAGACGACAACGACGGCTCTGACCGGTGAGATCTGCAAAAACTATTTCCGCTCGGTATTTGTCGTAGGCAATATCGGAAATGCCTACACCAAGGAAGCCCTCAAGACCGAAGAGGATACGGTTACGGTGGCGGAAGTCAGCAGCTTCCAGCTGGAGACCATCCGCGATTTCCATCCCCAGGTTTCGGCGATACTGAATATTACCCCGGACCATCTGAACCGGCACAAGACCATGGAGTGCTATGCTGAGGTGAAAGAGAGTGTCACGAAAAATCAGACCGGGGAGGATTTCTGCATCCTGAATGCGGAGGATGAGAGACTGAAAGCCTTTGCTCCTTCCTGCCCGGCCAAGGTACTGTTCTTCAGCAGCGCCCGGGAATTGTCCGAAGGCGCCTTCCTCGAGGGCGAGGATATCTATGTCCGTCTGAACGGAACGACAGAAAAAGTGGTAAACATTCACGAGCTGAAGCTTCTGGGACGCCACAATTATGAGAATGTAATGGCGGCGGTTCTTATGAGCCTCTGTATCGGTGTTCCGATGGAGTCGATCCGTGAGACCCTGCGGGCCTTTACCGCGGTGGAACACAGGATTGAATACGTAACCGAGAAAAACGGGGTTGTCTATTACAATGATTCCAAGGGTACGAATCCGGATGCGGCCATCCAGGCCATCCGTGCGATGGTACGTCCTACCGTGCTGCTGGGAGGCGGTTATGATAAAGGCGGCGAATTTGATGAGTGGATTCAGGCAGCCTGTCCCAAGGTGAAGGAACTGATCCTCATGGGAGCCACGGCTGAGAGGATCGCTGCGACGGCCAGAAAGTATGGCATGGAGCGGATCGTATTTGTGAACAGCCTCAAAGAAGCCGTGGAAGAAGCGGCCAGAGTGGCAGAGCCCGGAGACGCAGTACTTCTGTCCCCCGCCTGTGCCAGCTGGGGTATGTTCCCGAATTACGAAGTTCGCGGCCGCGAGTTCAAAGAACTGGTCCGCGCACTGTAAAAACAGGGTTGTATAGGAGAGAAGGATGAGCAGAGACCGAAGCAGAAATAAACAAAAGAGGGAAAGGTACTTTGACTACAACCTGTTGTTTGTCACGGTCTTTTTGTGCTGCTTCGGTCTTGTGATGCTGTACAGTTCCAGCTATTATATCGGCCAGCTGAAGAATATCGGAGGTGCTTTTTATGTAAAAAAGCAGATCCGTAACCTGCTGATCGGATTCGCTGTGATGCTGTTTGTATCGGTGATGGATTATCATCTCTATGCCAGACTTTGGCCGCTGGCCTGGCTTGGCTCTACCGCCATGATGTTTCTCGTGGATTTTACTCCCTTCGGAGTGGAATACAACGGAAGTAAACGGTGGTTCGGATACCGGAATCACGCGATCTGCCAGCCGGCTGAGCTGGTAAAAATCGCTCTGATTCTTACCATGGCGGCCTTGATTGTGAAATATGTCGGTCATCTGACCCGGTCCGACGCGATTCTGAGAATTCTTGGGTACGCACTGATCCCTATAGCCCTGGTGGCAAAGAATAACCTGAGCTCCGGTATCATCATCGGAGGAATTGTGGCTGCCATGTTTTTTGTGGCAACCCGTGAGAGACGGCTGTTTCTCCGTCTGGCGGGACTGGTGGCGCTGGTGGCATTTTCTGCCGTGATGCTGGCGGACCGCCTGGTGGAGACCGGTATTCTGGAGCAGTATCAGGTGAGCCGGATCCTGGTGTGGCAGAATCCAGCCGCCTATCCGAAGAACGGTGGCTGGCAGGTGCTTCAGGGACTGTATGCCATCGGCTCCGGCGGCGTCTTCGGGAAAGGCCTGGGAAACAGTGTGCAGAAACTGGGGTTCGTCCCGGAGGCGGAAAATGACATGATCTTTTCCATTATCTGCGAGGAACTGGGGCTGTTCGGAGCTGTGTGTGTGATCCTGCTCTTCCTGTTTATGTTGTATCGTTTTCTTGTGATTGCCAATAATGCACCGGACCTGCTGGGATCCATGCTGGTGGTGGGTGTAATGGCACAGATTGCCCTTCAGGTATTTCTGAATATTGCGGTGGTTACCAACTTTATTCCGAATACGGGCGTTTCGCTCCCCCTGATCAGTTATGGCGGAACCTCTCTGGTGTTTCTGATGGCAGAGATCGGTATGGCTCTGGGGGTGTCCCGGAAGATCCGGCTGGACTGAAAGGGATACCTGGTCCGGGTACCATAGGGTCCCGGGGAGATATAGAAGGATTTTTGAGATATGAGTGAAACCGGCAGAAAACAGAATGGCGGCGGAGGACGGATCAGAAAATTTCTGATCCTTGTTCTGGTTATGGGGGTATTAACCGTTGCCGGAGCCAGTCTGCAGGTGGATAAGGTGGAATTTGAAGGAAATGTCCATTACACGGATGCGGAACTGGAGGCCTTGCTGCTGCCCGAGGGAGAGATGCGCAACCCGGTTTATTTTCTGCTGATGGCGCTGCTGCGTCAGACCCCGGAGATTCCCTTCGTGCAGGGATTCCGGGCCATGCCGACCGGCCTGACCTCGCTGCGTATACGGATCTATGAAAAAAATCTGGCCGGTCTGACCGAGGTGGGAGATACCTGTCAGTACTTTGATTACAACGGGAAGATTGTGGAACGTTCCGACGTCCGGCTGGAGGACATCCCGGTGTTTTCCGGAGTCTGCGACAAGGTGCTGGAGCCGGGAGAGGCACTCCCCCTGGAAAATGCCTCGGTTCTGGAAGAAATCGTCAGTGTCAGTCAGTTCCTTACCAGTCAGTCCACCGACTGGGGCCAGACGAAGGCAGACCTGATCGGGCTGGTCGATGAGGTGAGCCTCGATGAGAGGGGAAATGTCACCGTTTTAATGGGAGACCTCTCGGTTTATCTGGGCGGGAATAAATATATGGAAGAAAAACTGCTGATCATGAAGGATATCCTACCACAGCTTTTCGGACGTTCCGGCACGTTATATCTGGATAATTATGACCCCAACGCGGAAAGCCCGGGTTACGTATTTAAATAACCCGTAAATAACCCTGAAAAAAAGTGGCTGCAGATACTTGATTATTTGCGCAAAATAAAATACAATAGATAACATGAGTGTGCGCAAAATCCGTGCGTATATGTTTCTTTTGAAAGAGTAGAGACTAAAGGAGGATCCGGAAGTTGTTAGAGATAAAGCTGAATGAGTCAGAAAGCGCAGCGAAGATAATCGTGATCGGTATCGGCGGCGCTGGGAATAATGCTGTAAACCGGATGGTAGACAGTGATGTAGAATGTGTTGAGTTTATCGGCGTTAATTCCGACCGGCAGGCCCTGCAGCTTTGCAAAGCGCCTACAGCCATTCAGATCGGAGAGAAGCTAACCAAGGGACTGGGTGCAGGCGCAAAGCCTGAAATCGGTGAAAAGGCAGCAGAAGAGAGCGCAGAAGAACTTTCGGCAGCCGTCAAAGGGGCAGATATGGTATTCGTCACCTGTGGTATGGGCGGCGGTACCGGTACCGGAGCCGCTCCGGTGATTGCCCGTCTTGCCAAAGAGATGGGAATTCTGACGGTAGGTGTTGTGACCAAGCCTTTCCGCTTTGAGGGAAAAGTGCGCATGAGCAATGCGATTCAGGGTATTGAGAACCTGAAGAAAAACGTGGATACCCTGATCGTCATCCCCAATGACAAACTCCTGGAGATCGTTGATCGTCGGACCACTATGCCCGAAGCTCTGAAAAAAGCCGATGAAGTACTGCAGCAGGCAGTGCAGGGCATCACGGATCTGATCAACGTTCCTGCTCTGATCAACCTGGACTTCGCAGATGTACAGACCGTGATGACCGACAAGGGCATTGCCCATATCGGTATCGGCAATGCGAAGGGTGATGACAAGGCTCTGGAAGCGGTGAAACAGGCCGTGGCCAGCCCTCTGCTGGAGACCAGCATTGCCGGTGCCACCCATGTCATTATCAATGTATCAGGCGATATCGGACTCATTGAGGCCAACGAAGCTGCCAGCTATGTACAGGAACTGGCCGGCGAGGATGCCAACATCATCTTCGGCGCCCGTTTCGATGAGAATGTGCAGGATGAATGTACGATCACTGTGATCGCTACCGGTCTGGAAGAGGAACCCGCATCTGTGAAGCCGATGTTCGGCGGCCGTACCACAGGCAGTGTGACCCCGGCAGCGAAACCTGTATCCGGGACTCAGACACCGGTGACTCCGGTAAGACCGACCACGGCCGGAACGACTCCCTCCGGTGAGTATACTCCCCGGAAACCGTATCGTTCCCCGGATTCCAAGGTACAGGAGAAGACGATCAATATCCCGGATTTCCTGCGTCGGTAATCCGGCAGGATTCTGTTTTGTCATAGGAAGCAAGTTCAAACCTTAGCATAGATGGGAGAGCACAGACGTGCTCTCCCAATTTGTGAATCATATGTATCATTTTTTTGTGCCGGGGGCGGGCGACGGCCCCATCATTTCTATCACCGGCGGGGATGTGAATCATATTAAGAACGTCCTGCGGATGAAACCGGGAGAAACTGTGGTAATCAGCAACGGAGAGGACAGGGATTTTTACTGCCGGATCCGGGAACTGAGAGATGAGGAGGTCCTGGCGGAAGTGCTTCCCGAAGAAGTCGAGGATGCAGAACTGCCGGCCAGACTGACGCTGTATCAGGGCGTGCCGAAATCGGATAAACTGGAACATATCATTCAGAAATCGGTGGAGCTGGGAGCCTGGCGCATCGTACCGGTGGCGATGAAGCGGTCTGTGGCAAGGATCGATCCGAAGAAAAAGAAAGAAAAAGCAGCGCGATGGAACCGGATCTCGGAGAGCGCTGCCAAGCAGTGCGGCCGGCGGATCATACCGGAAGTGGCGGAAGTATGTGATATGCGGGGGATGCTGGAAGAGGCTTCCTCCCTGGATCTGCTGCTGGTCCCCTATGAAAATGCCAGAGGTATGCGGGAGGTCCGGGATGTCCTCAGGACGCTGACCCCGGGGATGAATATCGGAATCGTGATCGGACCGGAGGGAGGGCTGGAGCCTTCCGAAGTAGAAGCACTGCAGGCCGCAGGGGCAAAGGTGATCAGTCTGGGACGGCGGATCCTGCGGACGGAGACCGCCGGACCGGCAGCCCTTACCCTCTGCATGGCTGCTCTGGAGATTGCCAGAGAGGAAAGAGAAGAACATGAGAGAAATATACCTGGATAATTCTGCGACGACCAGAGCTCTGCCGGAAGTGGCGGAGGCCGTGAGCCGGGCCATGCTGGAGGACTACGGGAATCCTTCTTCCATGCATATGAAAGGCTTTTCCGCCGAGAATCTGGTGAGGAAATCCCGGGAGCAGATCGCGCAGACACTGCATGTGTCAGAAAAGGAGATCCTGTTTACCTCCGGAGGGACGGAGTCCAACAACCAGGCTCTGCTGGGGGTGATGCAGGCGATGAAACGAAGCGGAAATCATATGATTACCACGGCCATCGAGCATCCCTCCATCGGCAGAACCGCTGACTGGCTGGAGAGCCAGGGCTTTTCGGTGACCCGGCTGCCGGTGGACCGTACCGGGCTGATATCTCCGGAGGAGCTGGAGCAGGCGATCCGGCCGGAGACCGTGCTGGTTTCCGTGATGATGGTAAACAATGAGATCGGTGCCGTGGAGCCCATCGAGGAGATCGGGAAGATCCTTTCCCGGCAGAACCGGAAGATCCTCTTTCACGTAGATGCGGTTCAGGCCTACGGGAAACTGCCGATCCGCCCCCATACGATGGGAGTGGATCTGATGTCGGTCAGCGGCCATAAGATTCATGGGCCGAAGGGCTGCGGATTTCTGTATATCCGGGACGGAGTGAAACTGCCCCCGCTGATGTACGGGGGAGGGCAGCAGAAGAATCTGCGCTCCGGCACAGAGAATGTCCCCGGCATTGTCGGCCTGGGAGTGGCAGCCGATTATATGTACCGGAATCAGGAAAAACACCGGCAGGAGATGATCCGCCTGCGGGACCGTCTGACGGAGGGCCTGAAACAGCTGCCCGACGTAACGAGCAACGGGCCGGAGGGAAGTGCCCGGGCGCCCCAGATCGTAAGCGCCAGCTTTGCCGGCGTGCGCAGTGAGGTGCTGCTTCACAGTCTGGAAGAAGCCGGAATCTGTGTGTCGGCGGGATCGGCCTGTGCCTCCAACGGGAAAAAACATCCCAGTGAGACCCTGACGGCGATTCATATGGACCGGCAGCTGCTGGATTCCACGATTCGCTTCAGCCTGGGAATCTACAACACAGAAGAAGAGATCGATGAAACCCTCCAGGTGCTGGGAAAAGTGCTTCCGGTTCTGAGACGGTTTGTGAGAAAATGAGAGAGACTCGGAGGACAAGAATGAAATTTCAGCTGTTTTTGATTAAATATGCGGAAATCGCGGTAAAAGGGAAAAACCGGTATATATTTGAAGACAAACTGGTCTCTCAGCTGGCACAGAAGATGCAGCGCGTAGAGGGCGAGTTTGAGGTGTGGAAGACCAGCGGCAGAATCTATGTCAAAGCGCTTTCCGAGTATGATTATGAAGAAGCGCTGGATGCACTCAAGCATGTATTTGGTGTGGTGGGGATCTGCCCGGTGATTCAGATCGAAGATACCGGTTTCGAGGATCTCTCCCGGACCGTGGTGGAGTATATGCAGGAGCGTTACCCGGACCAGGATCTCACCTTTAAGGTGATGGCCCGGCGTGCCAGAAAAAGCTATCCGATGGACAGCAACGAGCTGAATGCCAGGCTGGGAGAGGCGATACTGAATGCCTGCCCTCGCATGAAGGTCAATGTACATGAACCGGATGTCTATGTGACGGTAGAAGTGCGGGATGAGATCAATATCTACACCGAGGTGATTCGCGGGGCCGGCGGCATGCCCCTGGGAACCAACGGAAGAGCCATGCTGCTTTTGTCCGGCGGAATCGACAGCCCGGTGGCCGGCTATATGATCGCCAAGCGCGGAGTTATGCTGGATGCCGTCTATTTCCACGCCCCGCCCTACACCAGCGAAAGAGCGAAACAGAAAGTGGTGGATCTGGCCCGTCTGGTGGCGAAATACAGCGGCACGATCCAGCTGCATGTGGTGAATTTTACCGACATTCAGCTGGCGATCTATGAAAAATGCCCCCACGATGAACTGACGATCATCATGCGCCGCTATATGATGAAGATCGCAGAGGCACTGGCAGAGAAAAACGGCTGTCTGGCTCTGGTGACAGGAGAGAGCATCGGCCAGGTGGCATCCCAGACGATGCAGAGCCTGACGGTCACCAACGAGGTCTGCCATATGCCGGTATTCCGGCCGGTGATTGCCTTTGACAAACAGGAGATCATTGAAATATCCGAGAAGATCGGAACCTTTGAAGTGTCGATTCAGCCCTTTGAGGATTGCTGCACCATCTTTGTGGCAAAGCATCCGGTCACAAAGCCGAAACTTTCGGTGATCCAGCATTCGGAAGAAAAACTGACAGAAGTGATGCCGGCGCTGATGGAGCAGGCCCTGTCTACGGTAGAGACCATTGTAGTCGAACCATAAATTCAAGACTCGTTTGCGATTCTTGCGCGCTATGTGCGGTCGGCTTTGCCGACAAAAAAAGAGAAGCGCTTCGGCGCTTCTCTCCTGCATGAATGGTATTACTCAATGATATAAGGTTTCAGCGTCTCCATGATCTGATCCAGATCGGAATCGGAATGGATGCTGAGATTGATCGGCTTGGAAAGATCCAGGCTGAAGATACCCATAATGGATTTGGCGTCAATGACATAACGGCCGGATACCAGGTCGAAGTCGCTGTCAAAACGGGTGATATCATTGACGAAATTTTTAACCTTATCGATGGAATTGAGCATAATCTGAACGGTTGTCATAGTTGATCCTCTTTTCTTAAAATACTGAGCTGGCAACAAGCTGCATCAATATTATAGTAAAATCGATTGGGCCAAAAGTCAAGAGTATTCTGAAAAAAAGAGAAAAAGTATTTTAAATATAAGGTTGTAATAACAGGTACAGGAGGATAATATGACGAAGATTGCTTTTCATAATCTGGGCTGCAAGGTCAATTCCTATGAGACGGAAGCCATGATCCAGCAGATGGCAGCTTCCGGCTATGAGATTGTTCCTTTTGAGGAGAAAGCCGATATCTACGTGATTAATACCTGTACCGTGACCAATATAGCGGACCGCAAATCCCGCCAGATGATCCACCGGGCGAAGAAGATGAATCCCAAAGCCCTGGTGGTGGCCGCCGGCTGTTATGCCCAGGCGGATCCGGAGAAGGTCGCCCTGGAGGGAGTGGCGGATCTGATTGTGGGAAATGATCAGAAGGGAAGGCTGAGGGAACTGATCGAAGCGCATCAGAGTGCGGTTCTGGATCTGAAAGCACCCAAAGAATATGAGCCCCTCTCGATCTCTGACAGTTCCGAGCACACCCGGGCCTTTATGAAGATACAGGACGGTTGCAATCAGTTCTGCAGTTACTGCCTGATCCCCTATGTGCGGGGGAGAATCCGCAGCCGGAGGGCAGAGGACGTGCTGGAAGAGGCCGGACGCCTGGCGGACCGAGGATTCTGTGAGATCGTCCTGACCGGTATTCACCTGAGTTCCTACGGAAAAGACTGGCCGGAGCCGGGGGAGGAGCCTCTGAAGGACCTGATCCTGGCGCTGGCGGAGATCCCGGGAATTCAGAGAATCCGTCTGGGGTCGCTGGAGCCGAGGATTATTACCGAATCTTTCGTGAAAGCGATCGCCTCCTGCGAGAAGGTATGTCCTCATTTTCATCTCTCCCTGCAGAGTGGTTCCGCCACGGTGCTGAAAAGAATGAACCGCCACTATACCCCGGAGGAATACCGGGAGCGATGCCATCTCCTGCGGCAGTACTATGAACATCCTGCCATCACCACCGACGTGATTGTGGGATTTCCGGGAGAGACCGAAGAGGAATTTGAGGAAACAAGGCAGTTTCTGGAGGATATCGGCTTCTACGAGGCACATATTTTCAAATATTCCCGGAGAAAAGGGACCCGGGCCGACCAGATGCCGGATCAGATTCCGGAGACGGTCAAAAATGAGCGCAGCCGCATTTTGCTGGACCTGACGGCCAGACAGTCGGAGGACTTCCGCCGTTACTCTTTGGGGAAGGAAGTGGATTTCCTGCCGGAGCAGAGCATCCTGCGGGAGGGGGTATCCTGCCTGGAAGGGTACACCCGTGAGTATGTAAAACTGTGGGTGCCGGAGGAAGGACACCGGGCAGGTGTTCCTTTTACGACATTTGTGGATGAAAAAAGTTTGGGGTTGCGCCTTTTCTGATAATGTATTACAATAAGCAACAGTATAAGCGGCTCAGGAAGGAGCTGCCAGGGAGGTATCATGTCAGATTTACAGAGAACACAGAATTTTGTGGCAGTACAGGATAATCCTCTGAAGGTCAGTGAAGTGCTGGAGCATGTCTACGATGCATTGAGCGAGAAGGGATACAATCCTGTGAATCAGATGGTAGGATATATTATGTCGGGAGATCCTACATATATCACAAATTATCGTGGCGCAAGAAGTCTGATCTCCAAAGTGGAGAGAGATGAGATCCTGGAGGAACTGATGCGGGTGTACATTCGTTACCGCAATCAGAGGTAAGCGCAGGATGCGGATTCTTGGGCTGGATTATGGATCGCGTACGGTAGGAGTGGCGATCAGCGATCCCCTGGGAGTGACGGCGCAGCCTCTTCTGACCATCGAGAGGAAGGAAGAAAACAAACTGCGCAAAACACTGGCCAGGATCGAGTCTCTGATCGCGGAGTACCAGGTGGAAAAGATTGTTCTGGGATTGCCCAGAAATATGGATTATTCTGTGGGAGAACGGGCCGAAAAGACGATGGAGTTTGCCCAGATGCTGCGCCGTCGTACGGGTCTGGCGGTTTTTCTGTGGGATGAGAGACTGACAACCGTGGCAGCGGAGAAAGTGCTGATCGAGAGCGGGATCCGGCGGGAAAACCGCAAGGAAGTGATTGATCAGGTGGCTGCCGCCTTTATTCTGGAAGGATTTTTGGCTTCCGGAAAGGCGCAGGAAGAGACGGAAGGGGATATTTGACCCAGATGGAAAAGATCATATTTACCGGAGAGGCCGGGGAAGAACTGGAGCTGTACGTTCTGGAGAGTACCCGCCTGGCAGGGATGGATTATATACTGGCAGCCGATGTGCCTGCGGGCGACGGAAACTGCTATATATTGAAAGATCATTCTAAGGAGGATTCAGAGGAAGCAGTTTACGAGATGGTAGAAGACGAAAAAGAACTGGACTACCTGCTCTCCGTGTTCGCGGAACTGCTGGATGATGTGGATCTGGAAGGCTGATGGCCGTGTAGATATAATAAGTAATGCTGGACAGGCAGTACAGGCCTGTCCTTTTGGAGTGCAGGGCAAAGACAGACTGCGGTCTTTGCCTGTGAGGAGGTAGTATTTGGCAGAAGCAAGAAAGAAAAAAACTGTAAGTAAAAAAGAACGTCTGCGGATCCTTCCGCTGGGCGGACTGGAACAGATTGGCATGAATATGACCGCACTGGAATACGGTGACAGTATTATCGTCATCGACTGCGGTCTGGCCTTCCCCGACGACGATATGCTGGGAGTAGATCTGGTGATTCCGGATGTCTCCTGGCTGGAAGAGAATCTGAGCCGGGTAAAGGCATTTTTCATCACCCATGGTCATGAAGATCACATCGGCGCCCTGCCCTATGTGCTGCAGCGGGTCCCGGTGCCGGTATATGGAACCCGGCTGACCATGGCCATCATAGAAGGAAAGCTGGAGGAACATCCGGCACCGGACGGAGTGAAAAGAAAGGTCGTTTCCTACGGCCAGACCATCAACGCCGGGGCATTTTCCGTGGAATACATCCGTGTGAACCACAGTATCGTGGATGCGGCGGCTCTGGCGATCGGCACACCGGTGGGAACCCTGATTCATACCGGGGACTTTAAGATCGATTACACGCCCCTGTTTGGCGAACCGGCGGATCTGGCCCGCTTCGCGGAACTGGGAAAGAAAGGCGTGCTGGCACTGCTCTGTGAGAGTACCAATATTTTCCGGGAAGGATTTACGGTCTCGGAACAGTGGGTGAGAAAAAATATCGACACCATGTTTGCAGAGAATCAGAACAGCCGGATCATCGTTTCGACCTTTGCGTCCAATGTGAGCCGGGTGCAGCTGATTATCAACACGGCAGCAAAATACGGAAAAAAGGTGGTAGTGGACGGAAGAAGTATGGTAAATATTCTTTCCGCCGCTGTGGAACTGGGATATATTCAGGTTCCGGATCATTGTCTGATCTCCATCGAAGACCTGAAACGGTATCCGAAGGAACAGACGGTCCTGATCACCACCGGCAGTCAGGGCGAATCGATGGCTTCCCTGTCCCGGATGGCTGCCAATATCCACAGAAAAGTAAAGATTGAACCGGGGGATACGATTATTCTGAGCTCGGCACCGATCCCCGGAAATGAAAAAGCCGTAGCGAAGGTTATTAACGATCTGCAGCAGCTGGGAGCCAATGTGATTTTCCAGGATACCCATGTATCCGGCCATGCCTGCAGAGAAGAGATCAAACTGATCTATGCATTGACAAAACCCAAGTACGCGATTCCGATTCACGGAGAGCACCGGCATCGCCAGGAACATGCCCATATGGTGCATGAACTGGGAATTCCGGAAGAGGATATCTTCCTGCTCCACTCCGGTGACGTGCTGGAGATGAACCGGGATTACGCAGCGGTAGTGGACCAGGTTCCGGTGGGAAGTCTGATGGTGGACGGCCTCGGCGTGGGCGATGTAGGTAATATCGTGCTGAGAGACCGCCAGACGCTGGCCCAGCACGGAATCATTATCGCGGTGGCGGTACTGGAGAGGGGAACCAATCAGCTGCTCTCCGGTCCGGATATTGTCACCCGGGGATTTGTGTATGTCCGGGAGAATGAAGAACTGATGGAAGAAGCCCAGTCCGTGGTGCTGAATGCGATTATGCACTGTCAGGACCGCCATGTGACCGACTGGAGTAAGATCAAGAATACTATTCGGGATGATCTGAATGACTTCCTGTGGAAACGCATGAAGCGCAGTCCGGTGATTCTTCCCATTATCATGGAGGCATAAACAGGAGGGAGATCTATGGCACGGAGAGATCACAGTGAAAATAGCTTTTCTACGCTGTTTCTGGTTACCCGGATCGCGGCCAGAGTGGCATTTTATGTACTGGTGGTTCTGCTGGCTGTGTTTTTTTCCAGAGAGGCTTACCGGTTCGGATACTCTGTGTTTCACTCCAGTCCCATGACCGGAGCACCGGGAAAAGATATTGCCGTAACCATTACGGAGGGAATGTCCTCCGGTGAGGTGGGAGACCTCCTGGTGCGAAAGGGACTGATCCGGGACAGCCGGGTCTATGCGGTCCAGGCCAGGATCTACCGGTACCGGGTGTATCCGGGAACCTATATACTGAACACCTCTCAGTCGATCAGTCAGATGGTGGCCATCATGTCGGTGGAACCGGAGACGGAGGCGGAGAACGTGATACCGAAAAAACAAAGCGGCGGAGGCGCCTGAAACCGAGGAGCGACAGGATGGATGAACAACGTCTGGCAAGCTATCTGCGGTCTCTGGAAACGGATTCCCCTCCCCTGCTGCGGGAGATGGAACAGCTGGCTGTCCGGGACCATGTGCCCATCATCCGGAGAGAGACTGCCTCTTTTCTGGAAGTGATGGTGGAGATGGTACAGCCCCGGCGGGTGCTGGAGGTGGGAACGGCCATCGGCTATTCGGCTCTGCGTATGCTTTA
>CAMOYN010000001.1 GCA_946630035.1 uncultured Lachnospiraceae bacterium | reverse complement strand
AGGATACCCGGTGCATAGCCTGCGATGAACAGACGGCCGATGGATACACTGCCTGCCACGGTGGCATAGATAACCATGTTGTGGCTCGGAGGAATCAGAATACCCTGCACGGAGGATGTCATGGTAACGTTGGCTGCGAAATCGTCATCGTATCCCTGATCTACCATCATGGGAATCAGAATGGTTCCGAGGGAAGCGCAGTCCGCGGCGGAGGATCCGGAGATACCGCCGAAGAACATGGATGCTACGATATTTACCATGGCCAGACCGCCGCGCATCCATCCTACGATGGCGTCGGAAAGATTGATCAGTTTATCGGATATTCCGCCTTCCCCCATCAGCTCACCGGCCAGGATGAAGAAGGGCACTGCCATCAGCGAGAAACTGAACACACCTTTTACCATCAGCTGAACCACCTGCTGAAGATTCAGCCCCATATACATCATGCCGATCACGGCTGCGATACCGATGGCATAGGCGATCGGGAAACTGAGCACTATAAACAGGAAAAACAAAACCAGCAGCAGAATAATGGCTGTTGTCGAATTCATGCCTGCACCTCCGTTCCATCTACTCCCTCTTCCGGAGGATTGATTTCATAATTATAATAGCCTTCCACCGGCTTATTCATCATCTTCAGAATAAACAGAATGAAGCGTTCACTCTGCATCAGCAGCATACACAGGCCGGATACCGGAACAGCGGCATACAGCCAGGATTTTGCAATCGGAATACCGGAAAGTACACTCTTTGACATCAGCTGTGTGAACTGGATGCCATAAACAATCATAAACAGACTAAAAGCAAAAATCATGACCTGGCTGAGGGAATGAAGCACCTTCATTACCTTCGCCCGGATCGATGCGGGAAATGCATACTGAATCAGCACAACGCGCAGGTGCTTATCGGTACGAATCGCCAGGCTGGCACTGATCAGAGCCATGTAGACCATGCACATCAGGATCGCCTGCTCGCCCCACCGGGGTGTTTTGCTCATTACAAACCGCATAAATACAACATATGAGGTGATAATAATCGAGGCGATAAAGACAATCTTGCAGAATGTCATAAACAGCCAGTACACCCCATCATAAAACTTTCTCACTACCACTGCCCCCTTTTAAGGATTATTACAAAAGCCCCAAAAAGGGGAAGAGAAGCTAATTGCGTTTCTCTTCCCCGCAAATCTGTTCTATCTCAGATTCGCCGGCGTTATTGCCGACTGTCGCTCCTGTACATTCGATATAACATCGAATATCAGAATGCGTGCCTTATTTCTGAATATCTACGATCGCCTGAAGCTCTTCTTCGAGGCCTTCGGAATAGCCGGCCCATACGCTCTTGCAGGCTTCCTGAGCTTTCGCCATATCTTCAGCGGGAACGTCGATAATGGTAACACCCTTCTCTTCCAGGGACTTTCTCAGAGCTTCTTCTTCTGCTTCGATCTGCTCTTTGTTCCATGCGGAAGCCTGTGCACCGGCTTCTCTCAGGATAGCCTGATCTTCTTCGCTCAGCTCATTCCAGCGGGCCTCAGCCATCAGGATAACGCCAGGGCTGAAGGTATGGCCATCCAGCAGATAGTAAGGAGCTACTTCATAGAACTTGTTGCTGTCATATCCGGGATATCCGTTCTCACCACCGTCAACCACGCCGGTCTGGATGGAGCTGTACAGTTCGCTGTAGGAAATCGGAGTAGGCTCAGCGCCCAGAGCAGCCATGGTATCCATCATAAGGGTGGTCTCAGGAACACGGATCTTCTTGCCCTTCAGGTCATCCAGGCAGGTGATTTCCATAGAGGTAAAGGTATGACGAGCACCCTCATCGGTGTAGGTGATACCAACAAAGCCGGCACCAACTTCTGCACCTTCATTCAGGAAAGCCTGGCCAAGGTTCGCATCATTCAGAACTTTCCACATACCGTCACGGCTGGTGAAGATGTAGGG
This sequence comes from uncultured Lachnospiraceae bacterium, assembly GCA_946630035.1. Lineage (GTDB taxonomy): Bacteria > Bacillota > Clostridia > Lachnospirales > Lachnospiraceae > UBA3305. Next base: position 32,875 of record CAMOYN010000001.1, on the reverse strand, counting down.
CAGTCCGAACAGGTTCATCTTGCGAATACCGTAGTCGCCCAGAGAGTTGGTGTTGCCTCTGTAGAAGTCAACGGTGCCGCCGCCCATCTGAAGAGCATTCAGGCAGGTGATCTCATCACCGAGCTGGGAAGCCGTGAATACATCGATCTTGATGCGGCCTTCAGACAGCTCATTTACCAGTTCTGCGAACTTGTAGCCTACTTTAGCGTTGATGTTATCATCGCCGTTCAGCTCTGCATAGGTGAAAGTGTACTCGGGGGTCGTCTCAGCATGAACCGGAACAGCAACCGCTGCTGCCATACTAAGAGCCAGGATCATTGCTAACAACTTCTTCATACTTCGTCTCCTTCTCATATGAGTATTTTTGACGGCGCCTATAGAATAGCCACCCTCATTTTGCATTTTACTATGCGTTATATCATTTGTCAACTAGATATACGTGTTAATTATACATTTTACGGAATCGTTTTCTTTCCTTCAAAAATCTATTGTATTTTACAATCCGATGCTGTACAATCAGTGGAAGATGGAGGTAAGAACGATGGACGAGATACGAGTGGAATGCTCTCTTACCGAGCGCCAGTACCGCAATTATATGAAATATCATGTGCTGGGGAATCGCCGCGACGTCCTCCGGCACGCTATCCTCTGTCTTTTGATCGCAGCCTTCGGCCTTGTTAATTTCAGTGCGAAGAGCCCGCTTCTCGGCTGGATTTTTGTCACCCTGGCCATCTACCTTCTTATCAGCCGTTATCTCCGGTTTTACATGAGTGTCAACCGCATTGTCGAGCAGTTCGGTCTCAGCGATACACCGAAATATTTTTATACACTGACCTTTCACTCCCGGGATTTTGAGGTGAAGAATCAGAAAGAGCATGCGAAATACAGCTATGACCGGATTGTGCGCACCCATTTTAATGATGAGCAGAATATTCTGTACCTTTATCTGACAAAATCCAGCGCATTTCTGCTTCCCTATGACGGGATCCAGGGCAAAAGCGCGCAGGATCTGAAGGATCTGCTCACCGCCAAGGCGCCGGCAGAAAACCCCGCCTCCGGAAAACTGCTTTCCGGGAAGGCTCCGGTTGGGAAGACCTGACACAGTTTCTGAATTATTTGAGGAGGTATCCCCTTATGAATAAAATTCCTTATGATATTACCTTTCATCCCACCTGGTGGCATGAAAATGCCGGGATCGATTTTTCCCAACCTTTCTTCGATGACTATCATTACCGGATGGACTGCGACGTGAAGATGCGCCGGACCCTCTATGACCATTTCGGGGCCTATGGCATCGGTGAGAAGAACCCTCAGCCGCGCCCCCTGCTGGGCACGGATCTGCTGGCTGCCGGCTATCTGTATTCCGAGCTCATGGGCTGCGACATTGTCTATCAGAGCGACAATTCTCCCCAGGTAGTCTGCCGCGATCTGGATGCGGATGAGCTGGACCAGGTTACGGTTCCGGATCTGGATAAGAGCCCGATCTGGGCCAGAATGCAGAGGCAGATCGACGGGATGCTGGAAGAATACGGCAGGGTCGAGACCTACGTCAACCTTCAGGGAGTTCAGAATATTGCCCTGGATCTGATGGGACAGGAACTCTACCTCGCCTATTATTCCGATCCGGAAGAGATCACGGCCCTCCTGACCAAAATCACCGATATGAGTCTGGAGATCGGACGGAGATTCTATGCACTGTCCAATGATATTTCCGGTGGTGTAACCGGCATCGTACGTCAGGTGATGCCGCAGAATTATCTCACCTCCAACTGCTCCGTGGAGATGGTATCGAACGCATGCTACGAAGAATTCCTGCTCCCCCATGACCAGCGGCTGGCCAAGGCCTTCCCCTGTTTCGGAATCCATCACTGCGGCAAGAGCATGGAACATGTCTGCGCCGGGTATGCCAAAGTACCGGGCCTGGCCTTCGCGGAAGTCGGCGCCGGCTCCGATATCGCCTACGTGCGGGAGCATCTGCCCGGCGTGTGGCTCAATCTTCGTTACAGCGCAGTGCACATCCAGAAGCAGACTCCGGAGGAGATCCACGAGACCGTCCGCCATATGCTGGAGCTTGGCAAGGCGGAGGAAGGCAAAATCTCCATCTCCTGCGTGGGAATGGACAAAAACACCCCCGAGGAGAATATCCTCGCTTTCCTTGACGCCTGCAAACAGGCCAACGCGTAAGGAAACGCAAGGAAGCTTAAGATAGCGTCGGGCATCGCAAGACAATTTAATTACATATATAAGAAGTACTTTAAAATGCACACGAGGTGCTTTCATGGGTTACTTTTACCTGATTCTGCAGGCAGTTATATTCAGTTTCGGCGGACTTATGATCAAGTCCGCCGGTTTGATGTTCTCCCCTTTTATGATTTCCGGGCTTCGCTTTGCCATCGGTGTACTCATTCTCCTGATACTTCTGAAGGCCCGCACCGGGAAAATCCAGCTTCCCATGGCAAATCAGATGATCATCGTCGGTGGACTCTGTAAAGCGCTTCATTTTACGTCATCTCCGGGTCCGCCCTCTTCCTGGTCGGCATCCTCCTCGTCAACCTGCCAGGCAAAACCCGGCAATAAAACGGGGGGACGGTTCCTGCGTTCCATTCCTCGCACTTCGCGAGCCGCCAATGGGGACAGGTCCCAGTGGCGGAAAAATCCGGCCACCGGGACCTGTCCCCATTGGTTGCCCATCGGCTGTTTTTATTTTACTATTCTATCGTCACTGTCCATCCATTCCTATAAGTGTCTTTCGGTTCCAGATGAATCAGGTCGCTCTTTACCGATATTTCCTCGATCACATCCTGTCTGGACGGGAGGGAGGTCCAGGGTTCGATACAGACATAAGGAGCTTCGGTTTTCGGGCAGTGCCAGATTCCGAGATACGGCATCTGGGGGAATTCCATTGTCACCCGCCGATCCGTCTTCTCTGAGACGATCGAAACCTTTCGGGATACATTTTTCAGCACAATCGCATCGTCATCGAAGAGATCGTGGGCCAGCGGCAGGTAACGATCTTTTTTCAACGGAAAATCTCTGTCCTCGCCGCTCAGGAAGCAGGCCGCTGTGTGGCCGACCCGGGTGGGGGGATGTTTCTGGTGAAAGTCGAGATAATAATCGTCAAAGTCTGTATTCTCATCCATGGGCACCCGGAAGCCGGGATGACCGCCGATTCCGAAGAACATGGTCGTTTCCGACCGGTTTTCCACCTCATAGGAAGTTGTAACGCCTTCCGGCGACAACTGATAGGTGACCTTCAGCTGAAAGCAAAAGGGATAAATCTCCCTGGTTTTTTCCGTGTCTGTAAGACACAATATCACGGCATCCCCACTCTGCTGTCCGATCTTAAATTCGCTGTGGGCAGCAAAACCGTGGATTGTCATGGGATATTTCACTCCGTACAGCTGGTAATGCCCCTCCGTGAACCGCCCCACATAAGGGAAAAGGAGGGGTGAATGCTGATCCCAGATCCCGGGATCGCCCTGCCAGAGGTACTCTCGCTCGTCACGAACCAGGGACGTAAGCTCCGCTCCCATGGTATCAATGACGGCACGCATTCCGGCATTTTCCAATTGAATTTTCAAAGTATTGACCTCCATGGACATTTCCGTATTCCGAAGAGTTTTTCCACCGGGACCTGTCCCCGCTGGCGGCTCGCCGGGGGTCAGGCTTCGGGGTATTCGGTGCAGAGGAGGTGGTAGGCTGGCTCGTCTTCTTCGATGGTGGGGAAGCGTCCCATGCGTTCGTAGAAGAAGTTGTCGTTTTCATCGTCGTTGCACATGGATACTTCGCCGAGCAGTACGGAGCCGCCGGTTTCGGGTACGATAAAATCGTGGAACAGGTACGGGGTGATGGTGATGCTCTGGCCGGGTTTCAGCTGTACGCGGGTGCCGGCGGGTACGGTATATACGCGTCCGTCGGAATGGACGGTTACGTCGGTGTCCAGTTTTTCCATCTCTTTTGTCCCATTGTATACGGTGATGTAGACGTCATTTCCTCCGCGGTTGATGATATCTTCCATCTTGCTGACATGATAATGGAGTGGTGCGGTCTGTCCGGGATAGAGCATCAGCAGCTTCTCAGCGTAGGTTTTCGGATACTTCTCCGGCATTTTCTGGTTGCCGTTGCGGATGGTGAAGAGGGAGAATCCGACTTCATCAAACTTCCCCAGGCCGTAATCGGTGATATCCCAGCCCAGTTTGTTGTCGCGGATCTCATCGTATTCATGGCCGGCTTTCTGCCAGTCTTCGACGCTCCAGTCTGCGAAGGGGGGGAGATGAAAACCGTGCTCTCTGCAGAGTTTTTCCATGTCCCGAATAACCTCGTTCACTCTTGATCTTTTCATATTCTATCTCCTCGTCATAACGAGTCAAAAAGAACCGTCCCTTCTGACTCATCTAAAGTCTATAGTTTGTTTTCGGCCAGCAGCATCTCGAGACGATCTGCCTGCTGGTTCCGGATCCGTTCCTCGTTCGCGATCAGGTTGATTAAGGTTTCTACGATCACGAATTCGTTGAGGTAGGAGTACTCCTTGTGGAAGTCTCCGGTTCCGGGGGTGCTGGTGCCGCGGCTGTCCAGGCGATAGTCGGCCAGTTCGGAGGCGGGGGAGTGTTCGTAAGCGGTGATGACGATCATCTTCAGTTTTTTCTCGCGCGCCAGTTTCATGGCGTCGATTACCCGCTTTGACGAGCCGGATTTGGTGATGGCTACTACGATGTCGGTGGGATCGGCCAGGGCGATATGATTGATAAAATATTCCGGCAGGTCGGAATTGGTGCACCGGACGCCGAGCCGTTCCAGTCGGAAACCCAGGTATCCGGAGACGTTGGTCGTATTTCCCATGGAGATGATGTGCACGGTGCCGGCGGTTTTCAGCAGCTCCACGCATTTCCAGAGAATTTCCACGTCCAGATTCCGCCCTATGGTGGAAATGGTAGAGGCATATTCCTCAAACACAGCGTGCAGCACATTCCCCGGGTCCGTCCGATCCGGTACCTTCGATTGTTTCTTCCCCAGCTCCCGGGAAAGGGCCAGCCGGAACTGGTAATACCCGGTGTACCCCAGATGGTGGCACATGCGGATAATGGTTGCATCGCTTACTCCGCTGGCTTTTGCCAGACCGGAGACATTGTAATTCACTGCCTCCGTCGGTTTTTCCAGCACAAAATCGGCGGCCTTCTTCTCGGCCGGAAAAATATCATCGTACTTCCTGCGGATGACGTCCATGACGTCTCTGTCAATAATGCTAATATCTTCCACAAATCTTCCTCTATGATCACTTATTTTATAAAACAGAATAGACGAATCGATTGTTTTATTCAATTAGTCTGACTGTTAACTGAAATATTCATTGTGCGAAAAATATTATAACAGATGTTTTAAAAAAGGGGAAGAACAATCTCTCCCCCTCTCTTCCGTTCCCACATCACGCAGGGTCAGATTCTGTAATTTCAGGAGCAAAACGCATTTTCCGTTTGCCCTTGTATTTTAGTTTATTTATATAAGGAAGCTTTTCCGGTGGTCTGGAACAGATCCAGTTTATGTTTTGCCACAACCTTCATAGCCTCGATGCAAGGAGGTTCGATCTCGTTCGGCTCTCTCAGACCCTGATCCTCCAGAACCTCTCTCATCTTCTTGAAGTAAGCGGCCTTGATGTCGGAGGAAATGTTGATCTTGTTGATGCCAAGAGTGACGGATTCACCGATTTCCTTGTCGGGGTTGTTGGAGCCGCCGTGCAGTACCAGCGGAATGTCCACTTTGGAGGCAATGTCTTTCAGGATATCCAGCTTCAGCTCGGGTTTCATTCCCTTCGGATACAGACCGTGGCAGGTTCCGATGGCAACAGCCAGGGTATCCACTCCTGTAGCCGCTACAAACTTCACTGCATCTTCCGGATCCGTGTAAATGATCTTCGCTGCGCCGCCTTCCAGGTCCGCCGGATTGGTGGAGCCGATGGTCCCCAGCTCTGCTTCCACCGATACGTTGGCCGGATGAGCTGCTTCCACTACCTTCTTGGTACCGGCGATGTTCTCCTCGAAAGGAAGCTCGGCGCCGTCAAACATAACAGAGGTGAAACCACACTGAATGGCATAGATAATCTTTCCAAAATCTCCGCAGTGATCCAGGTGAATGCAGACCGGTACCGGAGATTTCATAGCACGCTCACGGATGCCCACAACCATATCGGGGCCGGTAAAGCTCAGCTCATCGGGATGGATCTCGATGATTACCGGAGAATTGGTCTCTTCGCAAAGATCCATAATTCCCAGGAACATAGACCAGTCGCTGATATTAAATGCAGGAATCGCAAATCTGTGTTCCTTTGCAACCGCCAGAATGTCTTTCATGTTCATTAACATAGTTTTATATCTCCTTGAATTAAAAAATATAGCAAAATCAGAAACGCCTCTGTTATCAGAAGCAAAGCTGCATGCCTCCCGTGAAGGAATCCCCGAGGCCGATGGTATATTTCGGCTTGTCAATATAGCAGGTCGGCACCAGGATCACCTGGTCTTTGTACTCGCTTTCCGCCAGGATTTCCTGGCTTCGGACGCCTTTTTCACTGAGAGGATTCTTCAGTATCTCCCGGATCTGAAGATCATTCCCGTATCCCCCGAATGCGGCTTTTGCCGTCGCCAGGCAACCGCCCCAGACCAGACCTTTTTCGATGTCGGTCTGTCCGCGGTCCCCCACAAACATAGCGTAATCTTTCGTGTGAACCACGATCCCCTTATGGATCCGGAAGCGATGCAGTAAATATTCTACACCACGGACACAGGAAAGTACATCCTCAATATCCACCGGAACGTCGTACATTTTAAGAGTATACGCAAGCTCTTCTTCATTCATGCTCATGATATCCACTAAAGGATAGAGTGTCTCAATACAGAGCCTCCGCACATCCGCATCATGATAATGCGCGTCCTCAAAATATACGGTTCCCTCGGGATTTCTCTGATGGTAGACTTCGATATGATGTTTCACATACTCGAGCCGTTCCTTCAGCACCGCCGGATCCAGGATGCAGTTAAAGCTCGAGAGCACATTGCTGCTCACCTGCTTCGCATGATCTTCGATCCACCGGAAATAGGAATCCCGGAAAGGGACGGTGACATTCACCGTATTTTTGGTAAGAATCAGCCGGTTAGACGCCGGAATCACCGCCGTCTGATCTCCCAGGCGGATCTCATTTCCCTTCTGGAACTGCAGGATCACATGGACTTCCTGCTCGTTCCTCGGCTGCACCTCATCCGCATGGCCCAGACTTCCGTCTTCCAGCGGTACGCAGATGTATGGTGATACCAGCTGCTCGCAAAGTTCCGGCGAGTCATCCGTCAGATGGACGACGGACTCCGCCCCCACCTGGGAGAGGGCCATGGCCGCCTGCACCGCTGTACCGCCTACCCCGTTTTTACAGGGGAAGCAGCTTCGGATCAATGCCGGATCCTCGATGTCCACCTCTCCGCCCACACCATGCAGGCAGAACCAGACAATGGTCTCCAGCAGTTCCGGAACCGTGCGAATCCACTCTGCCCGGCGCATCTGTCCAAGATCTGCCCCACTCATATGTTTTTCCAGGAGCTGGTTCAACTCTTCCACGTGAAAATCCAGCAGAATATCCAGATTGCTGGAATATCCCATCGCCGTGTAGATGCCCCGTTCGTTCCGGCTCCGGATGGTTGTCTCTAAGGTATCATAGATTGCCTGATACTTCGTCTTGTCTATCATTTATTTCACTGCCCCTGCCGTCATACCGGCGATAAAGTACTTCTGGAAGAAGAGGAAGAGAACCAGGATCGGCAGAGATCCCAGCACACTCATAGCCATCATCTGATTCCACTCATAGGCATGCTGTCCCATCAGCAGGTTGATACCGACAGGCACCGTGCGCATGTCATTCGTCTTGGTCAGGGTCAGAGCGAACAGATACTCATTCCAGGCCTGCATAAAGGTGTACATACCAACAGAGATCAGTCCGGGAATAGCCGAGGGGATCAGGATCTTCCACAGAGCCGTCCAGCGGGAACCACCGTCGATCATTACCGCTTCATCCAGATCCTTGGGCATGGTGTTGAGATAACCGGTTACCATCAGGATACAGTAGGGAAGTGTAAATACCAGGTAGGTGAGAACCAGCGCACCGAAGGTATTGAACAGCTTCAGGGAAACGATCAGGCTCAGATAAGGGATCAGCAGAGTGATGGGAGGAACGGCCTGAACCGCTACAATCACCGTGTTGATCACAGATTTGCCCTTGAATTCAAACCGGCTGAAAGCATACGCCGCCATGATACCGATAAACAACGTCAGAATTACAACGATACCGGAAATGATATAGCTGTTGATAAAGAAACGGACCTGCTCGGGATTCTGGAAAATTTTCGCATAGGCGGTGAAGCTGAAGTTCTCCGTAATCAGACGCGGCGGGAGTTCAAATATCTCCGCATTGGTCTTAAAGGAGTTGGAAATCATCCAGACAACAGGGAATCCGGCCCAGATTGCGCCAAGGATCAGAATCACTACGATCAGAATTTTCACCCATAATTTTTTCTGTCCAATCATAATCTATGCCTCCGCTCTCTGCTGTCTCACGTACAGGATACCGATAATGGTGCAGACAATCAACAGAATCACAGCGCCGGTGGATGCCATGGAATACTGGAACTTCGTAAAGCCCTGTTTATAAATCCAGGTACTCACGGTTTCTGTCGCATTTACAGGGCCGCCGCCGGTGGTCATCCAGATCAGAGCGAACTGCTGCAGCGTCCACACAAAGTCCAGCATGATCAGACTGATCAGGATCGGCTTCAGCTGAGGAATCGTCACTCCGGTGAAGGAATGAATGGCATCCGCTCCGTCGAGGGCTGCTGCCTCGTACAGATCCGGTGAAATTCCCTGCAGACCGGCCAGAATACTGATCATATAGAAGGGATATCCCGACCAGATATTGATCAGGGTCACGGACTGAAGGGCAATATCACGGGAAGCCAGGAAGGTTATTTTTTCCGATGTGATATGCAGCGTCATCAGGATATAGTTGAGAACACCGTTCGGATCCAGTACCATACGCCAGGTGATGGCGATAACTGAAGCCGTAAACATCCAGGGGAGCGCATACACTGCACGGAAGATACCCTTCGTCCGGGCGCCCAGATATCTCGTATTCAATATCAATGCAAAGGTCATGCCGATCAGCATGTGAGCAATGATACTGATGATAACGAAGAACAAAGTATGTCCTATGGCATTCCAGAAATCATGATCTGACAGAACCGTCACATAATTGGCCAGTCCCACGAAGGCAGGATTCTTGTTGGCAATGACATTGTCATACAGGGAATAGCGGATGACCATGATGATCGGAATTACGAGCAGGATCGTCATCAGAATCAGTGTAGGCAGCAGGTATCCGTACGGCGTAAGTGTTTTCTTCAGTTTTGAATTCATAAAAACGCTTTCACCTCCTCACAAAAATGCAGGGACGTACGTTTTTGCACGCCCCTGCTTTCTATCCCCGCAGTCACGTACTGTTGGGGAATTACTTCAATTTATTCGTAAGCAGCTTCCCATGCAGTCTGAGTAGCTGTCAGCATATCCGCTACGGAAGCGGTATCGCCGTCGAAGTACAGGATCAGCTGTTCGTTCATGCTTCTCATAAGATCTTCTGCGGTAGGAGCTCCGGTGAACTCGTTGATGGCATAACCATTCTGGAAGATCTCGAAGGCTGTCAGGAACAGCTCGTCATTTGCGGAGTAGTCAGGTGCAGCGGTGTTGTTGCCAGGGAAAGCGTTTGCCAGCTGAGACAGTTTCGCATTTACTTCCGGGCTCATCAGATACTCGATGAACTTCATAGCTTCTGCCTTGTGCTCGCAGTTCTCGGCAATACCGATACCCCAGTTAGCAACGTCCATACCGCTCTGGCCTTCATAGGAATCTTCCTTGGGCATCGGAGCATAGGTGAAGTGCAGGTCAGGGCTCTCGGTCTTGATGGTGGTCAGATGGGAGATACCATCTACCATGAAGGCAAGACGGCCGTTCTCGAACTCATTAACCATATCCTGCTCTTTCATAGCTTCTACGCCATCGGTCAGATAGCCATTATCTTTCATGGTCTTGAAGAAATCAACAACCTTCGTCAGCATTTCGTTGTCGGTCAGAGCGGGTTTGCCATCCTTCATCAGGGTGCCGCCCGAAGCCCACAGCCAGGTGCTGAACTGGTTCTGGATTCCGTTGGGAGCCTCAGTGCTCAGCGGAATGCAGTATGCAGCTTTATCGGTATTCTCTTTGATCTTAGCACATGCATCCAGGAACTCGGTCCAGGTGGTAGGAATCGCTTCTACACCGGCTTCTTCCAGGATGTCCATGTTAACATACAGAGGATATGCAAAGTTAACAACCGGAATCATATAGGTGTTACCCTGATACTGAATCTGATCCGACAGCTGAGCGGTATCATATCCGTCAGCGGTCATCAGCTCGGAAAGATTGGCAATAGCTTCCTGTTTTGCGAAGTCATAAACCCAGGAACCGTCCAGACCAACAACATCCGCCATGGTACCGGTAGCAGCACCAGCGGCAACCTGTGTCTTGGTATCGGCATAAGGGTTGCTCAGAAGCTCAATCTTAACACCACTCTCTGCGGTAAATCCGTCACAGATCTCCTGCAGAGCTCCATCAGGAAGCTCAACGCCCCACCACTGCTGGAACTCAAGGGTAACATCCTCTGCCTTTGCACTCGTAGCCATCCCCATGGTCATAGCAATTGCAGCGGCGCAAACCAAGGCCTTTTTCGCGAATGCCTTCATTTCTCACTTACCTCCGTTAAATAATATTTCACGCACCTCGTAGTTTTCCGTAAAATAAATAGTAGCTGCAGCTTTGATTTTTGAAAATCCACGAAGTCATATGACATTTATCATTATAGTTATGAAATATTATTTTGTCAATACAATGCAGACACAAAACTTCCCAAAATAATAGCGGGATCCGCACCTGAAGGGAAATAAAATTTCTTTTCAGGTGCGGATCCCGCCGGGGGGAGACAGAAGGAGACAGAAGGAGACAGGGGACGGTCCTGTGTCTCCCTTTCGGGAGACGCAGGACCGTCCCCTGTCTCCTTCTGTCCCCTGTCTCTTTTACTTTTTCTTCTTTCTGACGAAGGGGTATTTGGTGATGAATTCTTCATCCATGTCCATACAGGCCAGCAGCCGGCTGGCGGGGCCGGGGGGCGTCGACGAACCGTTTTCCCACTCTCTCACCGTTTCCACCGGAACGCCCATGTAGCTGGCGAAGTTCTGCTGGGACAGCCCCGTGGTCTTGCGAATCTGCTGCACATCGATGGGGCGATATTTCTTGACCGGTGTGACCACCACATTGGAGGCTGCTTTCTTCCGGTCCTTTTCTGCCTTGATCAGGCCCTCGGCCAGTCCCTGGACGATACTTCCTACGATATCGTTTGCCATATTTGTCTCTCCTCTCCCAACCCTGCGGCTGCCCGCACACGGCGCGCATGACTCGCAAGCGAGTCTTGCATACGTATGCAAAATCTGGTAGAATCCTCTTTCCATATTCTAACAAAAAAAACCGGTTTCCACAACTGAGAGAAACCGGTTTTTATCTTTATCCGGCGAGCCGGCGGAATTCTTCCAGTTTGGCGCGGGCTTCCGGTGTCAGGGCGCGGGGTGTTTCAATTTCGATCTGTACATACTGATCGCCTCTGACCCGGGGATTTTTCCTTTCCGGAGCCCCTTTGCCCCGAAGACGGATTCGGGTGCCCGCCTGGGTACCTTCCTTGATATGACAGCTGACATTTCCGTAGAGGGTAGGGACAACGGTCTCACCGCCGAGAACCGCCGTGGTAAAGGGAATCCTCGCCGTAGTGTAGATGTCATTTCCTTTTCTTTCAAATCCCTGTTTCGGCCGGATATGCACGGTCAGGTACAGATCCCCCGCCGGTTTGCCATAGGCGCCCTTCGCCCCCTGGCCGCGAAGACGGATTTTCTGTCCTTCTTCAATACCCGCCGGGATATTCACCTTGATGGTCCGTTTCTGTCCGCTTTCATCCTGCAGGGAAATCTCACGGTCCCCGCCATTGACCGCATCTTCCAGGTTGATGGTCATCTCGGCCGAAGCATCGGCGCCCTGCCCCGGATCGGCTCCTCCGTATCCTCCGAAACCACGACTGCCGCGACCTTCAAAGCCGCTGGAGAAGTCACTGCCGGTAAAACCACGACTTCCATGTCCATTAAAGCCACTTCCGGTATAGCCCTGACCGCCATGTCCGCCAAAGCCACTTCCGGTAAATCCCTGGCTGCCATGGCCTCCGAAATGTCCGCCGGTGAATCCCCGGGCTCCGGAGCTGCCGAACATCTGCTTCAGGATCTCCTCCAGATCCTCTGGATCTCCGTCAAAATGAACCTCCTGCCAGCTGCCCTGGGACGGGCCGCCCTGACTGCTTCCGAAGCCGCCACGGAACGGATTTCCCTGGCCTCCTCCGAAGCCGCCGCGGAACGGATTTCCCTGGCCTCCTTCGAAGCCGCCCCGGAACGGATTTCCCTGGCCTCCGTTTTTCTCCCACTCCTTTATTTCTTCGCGGATATTGCCGCTGCCGTCGAAGGCATCGGCCCCATATTTATCATAGATTTTTCTTTTTTCCGAATCCCCGAGAATCCCATATGCATCATTGGCTTCTTTGAACTTTTCCGCTGCAAAGGTATTTCCGGAATTGGTATCCGGATGATATTTCTTCGCCAGTTTGCGGTAGGCTTTCTTTATCTCCGCATCCGATGCTGTACGGGAAACTCCCAGCACCTGATAAAAATCTTTGCTCTGTGTCATATGGTTTCCTCCTCTCTTCCGTAGTATTCTGATTTTAGTGGTTTTGTCTGACAGGTTATTTCTTCGATATTTCCTGTAAGACAAGATATAAAAGAACTGCATATCCCCTGCGGAATATACAGTCCTGATCAATTCTTGCTTATGGCTGGTGTTAAAACAGAACTGTACCATCAAAACACCAATGATTGTAACTCTTTTCTCGGTTCTGAATACATTATATATCCAAAATTAGCACTCGTCAAGTGCGAGTGCTAATAATTCTGTGATTTCTTTGTGAAATATAGTATTTCCTGCAATACGCAGGCCACGCCATCGTCTTCATTGGAGGGAGCGATCCGGTCGGCCACTGCCTTCACGGCCTCCCCGGCATTCTCCATGGCGACTCCCAGTCCGGCGGCGGCCAGCATCTCCCTATCATTTTCCGCATCTCCGAAAGCGACGGTCTCTTCTAACGGAATGCCCAGGTACTCTGCTATCCAGCGAAGGCCGTAGGCTTTCCCGCTGTCCCGGTGGGAAATCTCGATCAGCTGAGGAACCGAGGCGGTGATATAGACATCCTCCACCTTCTCCTCCAGCACCGATCGGAGATCCTGCCGGCCGGAGGCATCATCGATCACCACATCCAGAGAATCCAGGGTCCGGATGTTTTCAATAATAAACGCCCGGATATCCTCCACCGGACGTCGGGTTGACTGTACATAATCCACGGCCCAGGCTTTTGCCCCGAAGGCCATCGGATCTTTCACATACTCTGCGGACGCAAAGGGAATCCCTTCCACGAAGGTCTCCAGGGGGAACCGCTCCGGCACCAGTTCCAGAATCTGCCGCACCGATGTCGGAGTGAGGAGATTCGCGTGAATCCTGCGTGCCGGCGGCAACCCGGATGAGTCAGAAGGGACGGTTCTTTTTGACTCATTTGCGTGCAATGAGTCAAAAAGAACCGTCCCTTCTGACTCATCCAGGGCGTAGATGGCCGCGCCGTTGCCGGTGATGGCGTAGGTAAGACCTGGGATCTGCATCACTTCGGCCGGCAGGGAGCCATAGGCGCGGCCACTGGCCACTACCACATGAATACCTGCCGCCAGACATGCCTGGATGGCTTCCCGGTTGGCGGGGGACAGGCTTTTGTCATCCCGCAGGGTTGTCCGGTCCAGGTCCAGGGCCACCAGCCGGATTTTCTTTCCTTCTTTCATAGTATCATCTATCATATATCTGTCTATTTTATGTCTGTCTATTTTACGATGCTGAGATTATCGATCGGCCAGACACGGACCAGGAGTTTTCCGATCATCTGCTCTGTGTCTACGCAGCCGACGGCGCTGTTTCTGGAATCCACCGACGTTCCCCGGTTATCTCCCACAACAAAGACCTTGCCCTGGGGCACAACCACAGGGAAGGTAACATTGCACTGTCCCAGAGACTGCTCTGTTATATAGGATTCCTGCAGTGTCTCTCCGTTAACAGTCACTACGCCTTCATCGGAAATAGACACCTGATCGCCGCTGGTACCGATCACGCGCTTCACCAGTATCTTGTTATTAAAATAGAAAGCAATGATATCGCCCCGTTTGACCTTCTCCGCTTTCCGGCAGACGACGATATCCCCCGCTGCCAATCCCGGGTTCATGGAGGAACCATAGATCTGCAGCACCGGCATCCACAGCGTCGCAACCAGTACCGCTGCGGCCGCTACTGTGATCAAGGTAAAGATCGTGCTCTGAAGGGCGCTTCGGTAGCGGCTCTTATAGCGTTCTCTTTCCAGCTCCGATTCCAGGGTAGCAATATCCGGTTCATTATGGTGCTGTTGTTCATCCGTCCTATTCGTTTTTTCTTTACTCATGTATCTTCACTTCCTGATAAAATGCTCAGTCCTCACCGGAGGTACTGTGCCCGTCCTGTGCTGCTCAGCCCTCGGCCGGAGGTACTGTACCTTTCGTGCCCATCATCCGTTCCAGTCTTTCCATGATCACCTCGAGGGAAGCTGACCGGTCCAGATCCGCCCGTACGCGGGTCAGCTCTTCCGTAAGACGGGTATTCTCTTTACGAAGGCGATCTGCCTCCCGGGTCTCCTCGATCAGTATCTCCAGGAGCTCTGTCCGGGACAGTTTTTTTACATCATCTTCAGGATTTCTCTTTTTCTTAGATCCAAACATATCTCTTTATCCTCTTCACTGACACATGACGGGGTTCCTTCGGTTCCTTCCATACTTCCGGCATCCCCCTCAATCATTACTTGACAATCGACATTTCTGTGATCGGCCAGAGCCTCATGGTAATCTTTCCGACGATCTGCTCTGCCGCCACGCAGCCTACCGCGGTGTTTCTCGAATCAATGGAGACGCTGCGATGGTCTCCCAGCACAAAGACACGATTCTCTGGTACCTGATAAGGCAGCTGAATGTTCGTCTCACCAAAAGCCTTTTCCTGCACATACGGCTCATCCAGAAGAGTGCCATTCAGATATACATTCCCTTCCTCATCGATATCAATCCAGTCCCCGGCAACTCCGACCAGCCGTTTCACCAGGATCTCATTGTTATAATAGAAGGCAATGATATCTCCCGGTTTCATGTTCTGCTCCTTTACGGACACAACAATATCACCCTCAAACAATGTCGGTGCCATGGAGCTGCCATAAATCCGCAGCACCGGCATCCATAGAATAGCGACCAGAATCGCCACCGCTGACACTGTCACCAGAGTAAAAGCCATACGCCGGAAAGTGCGAAAACGTTTTTTGTTTTGATATTCCTTCTGCAGTTCCCTTTCCAGAGCTGCGACCTCCGGCACAAAAGGAACTGCTCTGCGCTTCTTCATTAATTCAACAACTCCTTCAGGATCTTCTGCTGCTCCATGATACCCGCCAACCGTTCACTATAGTCCATATTGGTGCGGCTGCGAAGCAATTCTGTGATTTCACTGACCTGTGTATAAGCCGGTGTGAGCGAGAGATTTCCCAGTACACCCTTCAATGCATGAGCCGCCTCAAATGCAGCATCCAGGTCGTTCTTTTCCAGCGCTTCCTCCAGTTTGTCAAAGCCTTTTTCATTGCCCAGCATTCCTACCAGTTTCAGGTAGAAATCCGCGTTGTTAAAGCACCTGGCAAGGCCTTCGTCTACATTTGCGCCGTATTCACGCAAAGCTTCTATTGTCAACATATCTCTGCTCCTTTCCTATCGACTTCCTTTTTTATCAGCTTTTCAAATTCCTCCGGAGGCAGGGGCGGGCTGAAATAATATCCCTGCACCAGGTCGAATCCGATCTTCTGCAGTATCTCACACTGCTCCTTCGTCTCGACACCCTCTGCCACAATCGGCACCTCCAGGAATCTGGCAATATCTTTCATCAGTTCTACCAGCCGGTAATTCTTTCTGTCGCTGGTTGCATTCTTCACAAACTGCATATCCAGCTTCAGAACATCCACCGGAAGAACCGTGAGCATATTCAAGGTTGAATATCCGGCTCCGAAATCATCCATCTCGATCATAAATCCCAGAACACGCAGTTCTTCCACGATATGAATCAGCTGTTCCAGATCATCGGAATAAGCCGATTCCGTGATTTCCAGGAGATAATCCTCCGGAGTCAGATGATTCTCTTCTAATATCGTCAGTATCTTTTCCTTCAGCCGGGGGTCATACATGTCCACCCGGGATATATTCACGGAAACCGGTACCGTAAATCCATATTTACTTTTCCAGGAAGCAATCCATCTTCCTGCTTCCGCCCAGACATAATGATCCAGTTTCTGCACCAGCCCATTATTCTCAAAAAGAGGGATAAATACACTCGGACTGATCATTCCGAATTCAGGATGATCCCACCGGATCAGAGCCTCCGCACTGGAAAGCTGGGGCTGTTCTCCCTGAATAGCGTATTTCGGCTGGAACCAGACCTTAAACTGTTTCTCATCCAGACCTCTTTTCAGATCATTGACCAGTCGCTCTGAGAGAACTTCCGTCTCCGACATGGAAACATCATAGCAGGCAACCGGTTCTATGTATTTGCCGCGCACCGTACTGCAGGCCAGTTTTGCGCGTTCAAATCGTCGTTCCATCAGCTCATCCGGTGCCGCCTTCGCATAGACTCCCATCCGCAGGCGAATCCGCGAATCATCGGGCAGTTTTTCCAGATGGCGTCGGATCACATCCAGAATCGCAGCAGGTTCCTTCTGGTGAGGGCAATAGATATAGAACATATCCCCGTCACACCGGCAGGCAATCCCCCGGTTCTCATCCATGAATTCCCGGATTCCGTCGGCAATGGCTTGCAGGACCTGATCCCCATAGATTCTGCCGTATAATTCATTGACCAGATGAAAATGATCAATATTGATCACAATGGCGTCCGTCTCGCCTTTTTCCTGAAAAGGATCCATCTGTGACGCATACTCAAAGAAGAATACCCGGTTGTATAATCCGGTCAGTTCGTCCTGTTCTGCATCCTGTATAATCCGGTTATCTTCGGACAGTTCAATCGCCCGCCGGACCCTGGCCAGTATCACACTCGGAACGTTGTAAGGCTTTTTGATAAAATCCACTGCGCCCAGTTCCAGACACCGGACTTCTGCCCCATCCTCTGCCGTCAGTACAATCACAGGAATGTACTTCAGTTCTTCATCTTCCCGGAGTATTTCCAGCAGACGATAGCCATCCATAACCGGCATATTCAAATCCAGGAGTATCATGGAAAGAGTCCTTTTACGGCTCCGGATCTTCTCCAGTGCCTCTTCGCCATTCGATGCCAGCACGACTTCATAATCCTTTTTCAGGATAAATCCCAGCATCTCCTGGTTGATCGGCTCATCATCCACAACCATCACAACACGACGGATATCGTTGTAATGCCGCAGTTTTTTATCCATCTCCATCACTCTTCCGACCAGGAAACATTCTCCATCAATTCTTCCGAATCCACGGTATCCAGAGCGCTCTCCACCAGCTTTATCATCTCCCAGATGGAGCGAAAATATACCGTTTTGTCTTCTTCAATCCAGGTCAGACGTCCCTGCCAGCTGCTGTTCTGACGGTGCTGCACCCGAACGATGAAAGTCCCCAGGTCGCCTCTCTTTTCCAGTAGTTTCTCGTCTGCCATAACCCTCGTTTTCTCCTGTCTCTGTCTGGGAACTGCTGCCACTCCGAACGTACGCATCGTCGTACCGCGGTACGGAAAACGGATCTCATCAAAGAATTTTTCCAGCTCCTGTACAAATTCATACAGTCTTGAAAATTTCACGGCATCTTCCCTGTATCCATGCCAGAAATGTCCATCCAGGCCGTCGCCTGATTTCCGGTCAACACACAAAACTACGCCATTGGGAGTCCCGATATAGCATTGTGAATTTGCCATTATTCTCTGTCCTCCGGTCCTTTTGAGTGGAATATAATATCCGGCTCGCAGATTACTGAATTCACGTGATACTTGATTCCCGTTCTTTGACGTCCTTTAATAAAATGCAGATTAATTCTCTTCTGAACAATCTTACAGTCTTCCAGAGTGGTATTAACCAGAAGAACCAGATACTGTCCTCTCCCATAGCGGGTCATCGTATCGCTGTGCCGCACGGAATTGTGGATCGCTTCTCCCAGACGCTGGGACAGCTCCTCCAGAGCGCTCCCTTCTCTCATTGGATTCCCTTTACTGTCCACCACCGTGCACAGCATCAGAAATACCGACTGGCCGCCGCGTTCCAGCAGCCGTTCAATCATACGATAGATTCCCTGGAACACCGGGTAGGAAACGGCATACCCACCGCCGGGCTCTCCCTCTTCGGCCAGGTCTCCCTGAATGTCATCCAGGACGGCATGCTGATGTTCCATACTGCTTCCCAGTTCATCCAGCATCTCCATCAGACGTCCCGAAGGCTTCAGTCCTTCCTCCCGGAAGTAGAGATCCACGGTATCCTCGTACAGCTTTACCGCATCATCATAGCGTCCCATGGCCGTCAATGCTTCCATGGTCACGATTTCCCAGTTCTCCAGCGGATGCAGTTTCGACGCATAATACCCCAGCGACTCCATCTGGAAATAGTCATGGGAAACCCGCAGCTGTTCCACCGTCTTATTCACGCAGTCAAAAAACAATTCTCTGTATTTTCTGGCTTCCCTTGCAATCCATACAATCCCGATCTGACTGGAGAGGAACTCGCCGGTATAGCAATGACATGCATCCAGATACAATGCTTTCTTCTTTGCCGGATCGGTCTCTTCCTCCGCCTGAGCCATCATTTTTTCCATCTCCGTGGCATCCTCCACCACCGGAATCTCCTTCGTCCAGGTGTAGACCCCTTTCTCGGAAACAATGTAATTCACATCGGGCAACCCATATTTTTTCAGCTTTTTCCTTGCATTATAGATAACGGTTCTCAGCGCATGGTGCACATCATCGATGTCCCGGTTTTCAAACAGAGCTCTTTCCAGTTGATCTCGTGTGACTCCTTTTTCACGATTATGCAGCAGAATTTCCATCAGTAGAATGAACTGGGACTCCAGGGATTTAGCCTCGCCTGCCAGCGCTTTTCCATGCCATGTCATGGAGAAGTTTCCAAACATTTTTACATACAAAATATCCTGTTCGTTTAAATTCTTATCCATTTCCATTTTTCTCTGTAATCTCTCGTCCACTATTTACGTCATCTGACACCCAGACGTTTACTCATATTCTCATAATGTACGCAGGAAATCATGGCGGTTTCCTTCGTTATCTTTCCCTCTTTCACCAGCCTGAGGAGGCTGCCATCCATGGTGCACATGCCATCGGCGGCTCCGGCCTGCATCGCGGAATCCAGCTGATGCAGTTTATCTTCCCGGATCATATTCTGAATGGCGGTCGTCGTCTTCATGATTTCAAATACAGCTGTCTGTCCTCCGCCAATCTTCGGTACCAGCTGCTGGCAGACCACGCCTTTCAGAATCTGCGCCAGCTGAATCTTCACCTGCTGCTGCTGGTTGGCCGGGAAGACATCCAGAATACGGTTGATCGTATTCGATGCACTGCTGGTGTGCAATGTCGAGAAGAGAAGCACACCGGTTTCTGCAGCGGTCAGCGCGGCAGAAATGGTATCATAGTCTCTCATCTCCCCCAGAAGAATCACATCGGGACTCTCTCTCAGCGCCGAACGAAGAGACTCGAGATAGCCCGGCGTATCGATGGATATCTCTCTCTGGGTCACGATCGCTTTATCGTGCCGGTGAATATATTCGATCGGATCCTCCATCGTAATGATGTGGCAGTCTCTCTGCCGGTTGATCCGGTCGATCATACAGGCCAGGGTTGTTGATTTTCCGGTTCCTGCGGAACCTGTGATCAGTACCAGTCCTTTTTTATTGTCCGCCAGGGACAGAACCGATTCCGGGATTCCCAGTGCCACGGGATCCGGCAGTCCGAAGTGAATCACCCGGATTACCGCCGCCAGAGAACCTCTCTGCCGGAAGACATTGACACGGAAACGCCCCATCTGAGACAGCGAAAAGGAGAAATCATCGTCGATCCCCTGTTCCAGGTTGACTCTGGTACGATGACTCACATCATAAATCTCCTCTACCAGAGTCTGAATACTGTCCGGCAAAAGCCGGTCACCGGGCATCCTTTCCTGGTGCCCATTACACTTAAACGTAACCGGCAGACCGGCGATCAGAAATATATCTGCAGCTCCGGCATCCAGTGCCTTTTGCAGAATCTCAGTGATGTTCATTTTACTCCCCTCCCGTTCTCTGTCATCCATGCAGGATTAATCCTGATTATCAGAATCCAGGCCAGAGATTTCCAAGATCCAGATCCTCTTCCCATTCCTTCGTTATACGATAATCCACTACGGATATCTTTTGTGCCTCTTCCCGGACACCGATGGTAAGCTGCATGCCATCCTTTTCCAGATCATAACGAATTACACCCTGTGCATCCGCCGTGGTGCCCGGTACGGAACGAACCGGTATGCTCATCGCAGCCATCTCTTCGGCACTTTGAAGGAAATCTTCTCCTTCATTCATCAGTTCATATCGCAGGGAAACCATATCGGCATATTTCTCTGCCAGTCTCATGTCCGCCCGGGCGGTTGAGAAGGTCAGAATCGCCAATGTTGTCAGACAGATGCTGACCACCGTCAGCAGCAAGGCCAGCGGTCCCAGTTTAACAGGCGTCTGATTCATGTTTCCCCCTCTCTGTGCCGCACATGCAAGGTGTAGATGGGCTCCTCGCCCTCCGCCGGGAATACAGAGATCTCGTCCTCTGCCATCGCATCCATCCGGGTTCTCAGCACCTGAACCCGATAGAGGGTTGTTCCCTCTCCCTCATCGGACCAAAGATAGGTCCCGGAGAGAACTTCTTTTCCTTCGGTCTCTTCTCCCAGAGATGCTTCCCCCAGTTCCAGGGGAAAGGATGCCAGGTCACCACAGCCCACGGAGGCCTCCGCCATGCTCTGGGCAATGGTCACAGCCTCGGTCAGCCGTTTGGCACGGATACTCTGCTTTCTGGAAAGCCCCATGATCTGAGACAGTACCAGCAGAATGCCGATCACCACGGTGATCATAACCAGTGTTTCAATGTAAAAAGCAGTTATATGTCCCTTTTTCTTCATTCGCTGACACCCCCTTCGCTTCGGAGGTGCAACAGCAGATGATTATCATTGGCTGTAATCCATAAAGAATTCTGATCCTTATCCCAGTCGATCTCAAACTGTTGAATCTTGCCGATCTTCAGCGCGTGCTCCGGGTCAAACTCCCCTTCCACTTCGCCATAATCTTCCAGCAGATATTCCCCGTAGGGATAGATCCGGGAACCATATCCGCTGCCATCTTCCGCGATCAGCAGCAGCTGCCCGTCCGGAGCTGCTCCTTCCCTTACATGGATACCGCCGCTCATATCGTTGGCGCGAACCACCGTAGCAAGATAAGACAGCAGAGCCCGGGTCTGATTGTTCTGATTCTGGCTGCCGGTAGTCCGGCGGTACACTCCTGCGCCGAGAACTACCAGAAGCAGAAAGCTCGCCAGAAACAGGGCACAGATTCCCAGCATATAGAATCCCAGCGGAGAACCCTTTTGCTCCCTCATCCCGCACTCACCTCTCTTCTTTCGGCTTTGGTTCCACTCTCACATCGGGCGGAAGGTTCGAGGCAAACGCATCATAACGTATATAGAAATCCCTCGTATTTACCGCCAGTCCATAGTTTTCTGTCAGATATTCCAGATCCGAGGGATAGGCCCCCTCGACCACATAGCATTGAAGTGCCGCGCGCTCCACGGCTTCCCTCACAGAGACAACCGCCTCCTGATGAATGTCCGCGCCTCCCCGTATCCGGAAAAACGCACCGCCGGCTGCCAACAGAGCTACAAGCAATACGCCTGCCAGGAGCCATGACCATCTGAACTTTTTCTTATCTGAATACATGGCACCTCCTGTTTCCGGAAATCCATCGGTTTCCTGGGGTTACTCCGGGTTACTTCGCTGATTCTCATTCCTTCGCCGCGCTCTTTTACCCCACAGCGTTCATCATACCGATCAGAGGAAGCATGACGCTCAGAAGGGATAATCCCACGGTTACCATCAAAACACCGGACAGCAGAGGATCCACGATACCTACCAGATGATCCACCATGCTTCCGCAGTTCTCTTCCAGGAGTCCGGTCAGACGGCTCAGCACATTCTCCATGCTGCCGCTTCGCTCACCCGCCAGAAGCATCCGGCCATACACCGGTTCAAACAGCTCTTCATCATAGGCGGCCTGGGCAATGCTGTGTCCCTCTTCCATGCGGGAAACGCATCGTTTCAGTTTCTCTTCCACGGGAGCACAGTCCGTCATGGCAATACTGTCGATCACCGCGATATCCTGCATCTCGCCGCTGGCCAGGAAGGTCTCCAGAGCGGAAGTAAACCGGAACATCCCCATCGTGTCCAGGATGTCTCTGCATACCGGGATTTTCCGGAGCAGTCCCTCCACCTTCTTTTTCTCACCGCGGTTCCAGAGCCACAGCCCGCCAATCAGCAGAACGGCCAGAATCACCATCACGACCAGGGCTACCCAGCAGAATCCATAGGCCCAGTGAATGTAACTGTAGGTGGAAGAAGACAGGCTTCCTGTCAGATTATCATAGACATCGGAAAAGGCGGGAAGCACCATCGTCAGCATCACCGCCAGCACGGCGATGATCAGAACCAGCATGGCGGCCGGATAAGTGACCGCATTTTTCAGCTTCTCACTGATGGTTTTCTGATCCGCATAGTAACGGGAGAGACGGAACAGCACGTCTTCCAGCCGGCCGGCCGACTCACCGGCCGCTATCATCTGCAGAGCATACTCCGGGAATATTTCACTCTCGCGCATCGCAGAGGACAGGCTTTCTCCTATCTCCACCTTCTCTTTCATCTTATCTATGGCCGTCTCCAGAACACCACCCGTGACATGGGCGTGGTTCTGTCCCAGCAAGGCGATCGCCTCATCGGTCTGGATGCCGGCCTGAATCATCATAGCCATACTTTCACAGAAAGCGCTGACTCCCAGGTTGTCCAGTTTTCTTTGGCTCATAAGCACCTCTTCCTCTGCTGCTATACTCAGTAATAATAAACATCTGTATAATTGCTGCCATCACCGATGAAACTTCCATCGGCTCCGTTGGCTGAAAACGTAAGGTCCAGCCGGTTCCAGCTGTCCTCACTCACCTGGTAATCCACAGTCACCCAGCCGGTATCCTCCGTATAGAACATGTTCCACGCGTGATAGACATCGTTCGGTGACACATATCCGAAAATCATCTTGGTGGGAATCCCCTGACTCCGCAGCATCGCCGCTGCCAGAGCCGCATAGTCAAAGCAGATCCCCTTGCCGGTGCTCAGAGTCTCATCCGGTTTCGGCACATAACCGGCCTGTACCGTTGCCGCTTTCTCCCGGTCATAGACAACATTGCTGCAGATAAAGTCAAAGACGGCGTGTACCACGCCATTCGCATCCTCTGCCGTCGCAGCCAGCTCTCTGGCTTTCGTCACGCAGGCCGAAGCCGCCGAGTAATTGGTGTAGACACTGGGCCGCAGAAAGGGTGCAAACTCATCTTCGATCTGTACGTCCGCTTCGGTCTGATATAACATCGCGTATTTGGAGCCGGAAACATTTTCCAGCACCCGGAAGGAATAGTGTCCGTTTCCGCTCTGCAGAGGGAAAACCCCCGGTGCCCCTTCGGAGGACAGGTCATAGGTATACGCTGCCTCGCCCAGTATCACCTGAAACTTCACTTTTCCTGCGGCCTTGGCGGTCGCTGCCACAATCCCCTGCGATGTCTGTGACAAATCAATCTTTACTGAATCATTTCCTTCAGCCGCTCCTTCATGAAACGCAGCCATCTCCATCGCCGGCGCTTCATAAGCGGCCTGAGGGCGCATGCTGCCTCCGATGATCCCCAGAATACATGCCATCCCACAGGCCAGTATCCGCCGCATCTTCTGCTGCATCCGCTCTCACCTCCCCATAAAACTCTATATTTATCCCATCAAGGATCTATTTTCATTATTCAAGACGGCCTGCTACGATATTCAACAGTGCCCCGCAGGCCGCAAAGCAGATCACGTAAAGCTTGCCAACCTCTGAGGTAAAGACCATGAACCACTGCCCCAGGACAGGATAATGGAATCGGACCACTCCTATGATCTGATCGTAATCCACATTGTTCATGTCTTCTCCGTCGTTGGCATCCCCTTTTGTATTGAAATAACCTTCTACTACCTGGTTCTTCACCGCCCGGTGAATAATCACCGAGTTGCCGCTGTAAAAGGCGATAATCTGTCCCTTCTCAATCGTCTCCGGAGGGACCTTCTCCACATAGGCAATACTTCCTACCGGAATCTTCGGTTCCATACTTCCACTCACCACATGGAAGATCTCATATCCAAAATAACGAGGCAGTGTCACACTGGCGCAGGCCGCAATCACAGCCAGCAGGATCAGTGTTCCTGTCAGTCGGCACATGAAGCGCACAAATCTTTTTTTTCTTTTTTTCCTTTTGCGAGCCCTTTTGTCGCTCATATTCCAAGCCCTTTCATGATGCTTTTTCTTTTATTGTGCACTTTTTTAGTCGATCTGTCAAGAATAGCCTTTACAATAGCCCTTAGTTTTCTCTGCAATCCGCACGATTTGTCAGTTCCACGGCTCGCAGGAATCACGGGCGTTTTCTCTTCTCAAAGAACAGCGGCCCGGCCTTTTCATCACCGGGCCGCTGTAACCATTGGCACTTTATATGCTTTTCTTTGTCTTTACTCGTCGTAATCGTCTAAATCGTCTTCGTCGTCCTCATCCTCTTCGTCATCGTATCTTCTTCTGCGAAGCAGGAAGATGACAGCCAGTGCGATCAGCAGGGCTGCTCCGACTGCGATCACGATAATCTTGGAAGTGGACAGGCCGCTGCCAGGTCTCACATTGTCGTTCGGGCTCAGGCTGGAGGAATCGGATCCGGTCTCCGTGCCTTCATCGGACGCTCCGGAGAATTCAGCCAGAGGTACAGGGCCCTCATCGATATCGATCAGATCCGGTACTTCATCCGGGGACGAAGGCAGGGTCGGTTCGGTCGGAGGATTCTGCAGCTCGTTCTCTTCGGCTACAGCACCCTCAGAGGTGGCCTCTGTCGGCGGCTGGGTCGGCTGGGTCGGCTGTTCGGGCTGGGCCGGTGCGGTCGTAGTCGTAGTCTCCGCTGTAGAACCGGACGCTGCAGTCGTGGTCTCCTGATTGGCACGCGTGGTTTCATTGCTGGCACGAGTGGTAGGTGCCGGCGAGGTAGGATTCGGCGAGCTCCGGGTAGGAGTATTGTTATCTCCGCTGCTCCGGGTCGTCGTCTCAGCTTCACTCTCCGCTGTGGTAGTGGTCTCTTCCTCTACGATCTTCTGGTACTGGAAAGTAAACACGTTCTTGCTTGCGTCCTCTTTCAGTGTACCCGTCATGTTGTTCGCATTGGGGAAGTAACCTTCAATATATTTATAGGAAACAACGGGTTTGTCTCCTACATTGCCATAGTACGTCTCCGGATCGGCTAGCTGGGTATTGGTACCTGCTTCCACAAACCGTACGGTATACTCTACCAGATTGCCTTTCAGTCCGTAAGCAATTACGTAGTCCACATCTCTGGTTACTTTGAAGTTCTGCATGGCGAGGGAAGTATTATTATCCTTTCCGCTCTCACGCATACCTTTGACATAATACTTACTATCCTCTTTCACCGTCGCCTGCTGGATCGGGTTGAAACTGAACTCTTCTCCATAGGCGAGTCCGTCGAACTCCTTAACGGCAGCTCCTCCGATATTTCCCTGTTTACCGGCAAATACTCTTACCGTATAGGTATAATCCTTAGCGGCCCGGGTGTTTACCGAAGGCATCACCAGTCCGGCAACCAGAGTGATCATCATAACCACTGCCATGAGGGTGGCGTGGCAGCGAGAAGGGAATGATTTTCTGTCTTTCTTCATCATACTCTCCTCCTTCCCTTCCGGCTCTTCTTACGGGCTCTCGCCGCTTCCTGTTTTCTCATGGAAATGCTCAGGAAACCAAGGAAGAGAAGAAGAGCTCCGCTGATACCGGCGAGGATGTAGTAGGTATTCATGTTCGTCTCATCGCCGGTCTTAACGACCTCACGGTCACCGCCCCGGTTATTCGGTTTGGTGGTTTCATCCGTAGGATTCTCACGAGAAGGTTTCGTAGTTTCCGGTTCGTCATTTTCCACGGCAAGCTCTACCGCGAAATTCATCTGCAGTTCTGCCAGTGTATCCTGGTAATCGTTACCCTGAGTCTCACCATCCAGAGCCACCGTCAGATCGATCTGGCCGCTCTCTCCGGTCTTCAGGTCATCCAGGAAGAAGAAATCTTCCAGTGCGGAGGTAGCCTCATGAAGACCTTCTCCTGCATTTTTAATAATGTTCTCGCTCTCCTCACCACCGACGGTATCGGAATCAAACAGTACCGTGACCTTGCCTTCCGGATTCGTATAGGTGAGGTGATAGGTATAAGCACCACCGGCCGTGGCGCTGTTGGCACTCTGATCCTCCATGGACTTCAGGACCTTGTTGGTCATGTACCAGTCCGTGCCGGTAGAGTACTCATTGGTAAGTTTCAGAGTAAAGGAAGCTTCATCACCGGGCTGCATGCCATTGATCACATCATCCATGTTGTCGGATTTGAAGTTACTCGTCATCTTCTTATCCGCGGTGAATGTAACAGCCCAGTTCTGCTTGCCGCCCAGTTTTTCTGCTTTCACCGGCTCGGTCACCAGAGAAGTCACTGTGAGAGAAGCAGCCAGCATAGAAAGCATCGCAATTTTTTTCATATTCATAGCTGTCCCTCCTTACTTGATCAGACTCAGTTCCGCATTGGAGGACGTAACCTTGCCGCCCCATGCAGACAGAATGGCATCGGAAACATTGTGCTCCTGTACAGCATCTACGGTTGCTTCGATGCAGAATCTCACACCATCGTAATCATAGGATGTGGTAATGACGGTCTTCTTACGACCATCTTTATCAGTGATAGGTTCAGATTTATGTACCGTTTTCTTTGATGCAAGCATTCCATCAATTGATAAAGTGTCCGTAAATATTGAAGATGTTTCACCCGCCTTAAGCAAATGCCGATAATACAAAACAGTACGTTCATCTGTCGAAGCATTCTCATCAATCGCCCAGTCTGCATTCGCTCCATCACAATTAACAAAATTTAGATGAATAAGGTCCGGAGACAGATTTGTGAGTTTTTTGCCATCCTTCTCCCAGTACTTATAGATGGATACTCTCGCATATTGATCGATCGATCCTGAATTCATTATTGACAATTCTTCCTTGTATTTATAATCGTCTCCTATTTTTAATTCTTCAGTCACGATATTACCATTCTCGTCCTTTACAGGTTCTCCATTCTCCCCTATTGCATCTAACATATGTGTCAGCAATGTTCCTTCTGTCTCGCTCCAAACCCCATCAGAATTTTGAACGTAATCACGGAAAGAAACTCTGTCCTCATTCTCCAACAAAGAAACACCAATATCATACATTTCCAGATGCGATTCATAGTTCTCGGAATAGTACTGTAACGCCGCTCTAGCTCCACCAATACCACTAATTCCAAGTAAAACTACCGCCAACGCGAATGCGCCTATTGTTGTCATAGGAGAAAGGAGAACTCTGTGTAGTAAATTGTCCGATTTTTTATAATCTTTCACTTAAAACTCCCTCCTCACTTCTCGTCATTTACTTTTTTATTCCAGTCTGGCTCCACAATATTTCCATTTGAATCATATTCTACAGGAAGGCTCTCATAAACTACAATCACATTAAAATCAGGGCCTGGCTGATCTATTTCTGGATGATTATCTATAACAACCACTAATTCATCTGTAATATCGCCACCATAAACAATATCACTATAATAATACCAACCATCCGATCTTGGAGACCATTTACCGCTTGAGTCTTCATAATGACAAGTATAATCATCTCCCCAATAAGCTCTTGCGCGAATATATACTGGATCAGAATCCGCATCACTTTTGATTTTTATATGCTTTTTCCATTGAGAAACATCTTCTTCAATATCCGTTTGATCTCCTAGATGAATTATATAGCCACCCTTGGCTGTCGCATAAGTAGTAAAATAAGACCACGCACTACGAATCGATGCTCCTGCAATCATAATCACAGCTAACGCCAAGATTGCTATAGACCGGAAGGCATTACTATTTATCCATTTTTTCATTATTCAGCCCTCCTATCAGTTAGACTCATCAAATATCTTTTCATTGACCCAACCCTTGTTCTCATCATACTCAAACAAGTTCACAACAGAGCCACCACCATGGTATTTATCATCATAAGTATTATCGAATACTGCTTGTTTTATTTCATCCGCCGCTACAGTAATCGTCTTCGTCTCATCCGTCGTCAGCCGGTAATTGGCTCCGGAATAGACCTCCGTCACCTCAACATAAGCATCAACTGGCAGTCCATCAATAACATAAGACTGAAGTACTGGTGATGACTCATCGAAGGTTAGTGCGATTGTATTACTATATACTTTGTTCTCAGGCTTTTTATCATCAGGACCGCCCGGTAACCAAGCCTCAATCTGGAATACAAAAGTCGCAGGATCTTTTGTTTCATATGTACTGAGGGTCTTAACAATTTCAATCGCCGATTCACGTTCAGACTGATCTGGTTTCAGAGTTATAGTAACTTCAGTTTGCCAATCACCAGGGTTCGATGTATTGATTTTTCCATACTCATCTGGATCTTTTCCTGGAATCGCAATCAACTCCGGTTGGAAGGTGAACTGTTCCTTTCCGTTTCGGGCGATGGTTCCAATACTTCCGTCATCCAGTGTTCTCACATAATCTGATATGTCGCTCCCTCTGGCAATCACCAGATACAGTCCCCAGGAAGAAAGGATAATCGGCTGGTTCACCGGCTGCTCCTGCAGCACAGGGGTCAATCCGTTATCTACAGCATGCTTAAAAGCTTTTGCTGCAACTTCCCGCCACTGTTCGTTTGTGACATTCGGATCTTCTACCTGCGACTTCAACGATGCATACTTTTCAATCGTCGTAAAATGATAGGGATTCAGGTTGTCTACCGTAGCGATCTGATAGAGATCCACCACCACGTTCGCCTCTTTCAACGAATCCAACTGTGTGGCGCTGCCCGGAATCACAGTCAAAGAAATTGGCTCCTGTGTAATGTCTGCTGCCCGTGCGGGCACTGCTGCAAGCAAAACAGCAATCCCTGCCAGCAGAGCAGCCAGTACGGTTCCTGTCCTCCGTTTTTTCTGAGCGATAAAGCTCTCTGCCCTCTTCATAACATCCTCCTTATTTCGATTCAATACTATCCTGTATTGATCCTGCTGCAAATTTGCACGAACAACGTTCCACTATTGGTCTCTCTTCGCCAGTTCCCTGGCTGCTTTTCTTGCTCTCCGGCGCGCCCTGTCTCTGCGTCTGCGCTTCCGTCCGCTGGTGGAAAGCAGCAGCAGGAGCAGAAGAAGCAACAGGATCGGTGCGGCTACCAGAGGTGCCACCAGTACCGGTTCAAACTTCATAGCATCTGCGACTACGTGCGCCTCTTCCTGTTCTGTCTCCACACGATGCCCACGCACCAGAAGCCGGTGGGTATTTACACCGTAGGGTGTACAGGTTACCAGGGTACAGTAGTCTTCGCCTTCTACAATCTCCAGATCCTGCAGCTCCGCCGGGAGCACGATCCGGATCTGGTCGACCTCATAGGTCAGCGTTCTGTCCAGGACCTGGATCAGGAAACGATCCCCTTCCACCAGCTGGTCAATATCCGAGAACAACTTCGCCGAAGGCAACCCGCGATGTCCGGACAATACAGAGTGCGTGCCCGGACCGCCTACCGGGAAGGACGTTCCCTCGATGTGACCAATGGCAATCTGAAGAACCGCTTCGTCTGTTCCATGATAGATCGGAAGACTGATATCGATCTTCGGAATGTCGATATATCCCATGATTCCGGTTCCGGTAACATCCAGAATCGAATTGTAGACTTGTTTTTCTTCATCACTTAACAGCAGCCGGTTTGCATTGTAGGGGAGCTGCAAGTTATAACCTACCGCATCCTCCCACATCTTGTCGAAGACCTCCTGGTCCATCGATGCTACCTGCTCCACGTATCCTGCGATCGCCCGCGTCTGATGAAACGAGTTCCACCAGTCCGAAAAGGTAGGGTAGGCAATAATGCCCGCTCCGATCAGCATGATCAGGAAAAGGATCGCATTCACCAGTGCGCCGCTTTTCTTCTTTTTCGGATCATTATTCTTTTTTGAACGGCTCATAATCTATCACTTCATTCTTATATCAGATGACAAATATATACTGTGGTTTCAGACGTGATGCAAAGCACAGAGCAATCTCGTCCAACTTATAGAATACCACATTTTGGGGGGATTCGCAATGAAAAAACTGAAAATTCTTCTTATGTAAATCCTATTTCGCTATCACTTCAGGCTATAGTACTCCCTTGTACCTGTATTCTAGCAGTATACACATCATCAGAAACGTCAAAAACAGCCTCCTTCAGGGGATTTTCTTGTTTTTCTTTTACAAAATCCTCTCTGCGTTTGTGGCAAAAGTGACCTGACTTACGGGTAAATGTTTACAATTTGTTGACGAACTGTCCATTGTTCTTTCCTTATATAATTGTTAGACTATAATTACCAAAAAATTCGGCATTTTTTCCGCGGCTTCAGCAGAGGACTTTGCGTCATATTGCAGAGAGGAGGAAGCATGGACAGTCCTGTCATGAACGCTTATATCATCATCGCCGTGCTTCTGGTATTGATTGACTTTCACTTTGCCTATAAAGCATTTCAGGAAACAGAGGAGTACAGCCGCTACTTCGGTTTTTCGGCTGCGCTGGCTGGAATCGTCACACTGGCCTATATGATCAGTCTGCTGGCTCATTCCTATCGCATGACTTCCATCGCATCCAGTATCTATTTCGCAGGAATCGACTGGATGCTGGTTTCGCTTCTGCATTTTGTTTATCTGTTTACAGAGACCCATACCCTGCAGTTCGCCTGCCAGCTCCGCCGCGCAGCCAGGATCTATGCCATCTTTGACACTCTCGTTCTTTTCATTAATATTTTCTGCGAAATATCCGTCCACTATGTGCCGCATGATACGATCTATCTCATTTATGAGTATGAGATGAAACCGCTGTATATCCTGCATCTGATTTTCACCTATATCCTCGTAGGGCTGACGCTGTACATTCTGATCGTAAAGACGATCCGTACGCCCCGTCAGTACCGCAATCAGTACGGGCTGAATATCGCAGCCATCGTGGGCATCATTCTGGTAAATGCCGTTTTCCTCTTTCAGAACGGCGACACCCTCCTCATGGAGATTGACCACTCCGTGGTCGGTTACAGCCTGGGGCTCTATCTGATGTACTGGGCCGCCTTCGACTACCGGCGAAATGATATGCTGAAGTCTCTTTCCATGACGATTTTTCAGAATATCAATCAGGGGATCGTCCTCTTCGACTATGCGGATGAGCTCATCATGTACAACAAGAAAGCCGAAAAGATGCTGGCGGATATCCCATTTTCCCCGAAAATGCCCGTGTCCGAATTTCTGAAACACATCGCTCTCCCGGAGGAGGAGCGGGGCGACATGGATTTCAGCGTCCAGCTGGAGAGACGAAGTACCAAACGCCTGCCGGTCCGCTGTGATTTCCGGCGGCTGAGAGACAGCCGAGGAGGCGTCACCGGCAACCTGTACGTTCTGACCGAGGCAGAGAACAACATCGATCTTCTCACCGGATTTCAGCCCTGGTATCAGTTCCGACGCTTCGCCGCAGAAAATCCCTACAATTTCGATCACCCCACGGCAACCGTGGTGTTCGATATCATCGGGTTGAGTGAGATCAACCGAACCTTCGGCCGCGAGGTCGGCGATCAGCGCATCCGCAACCTGGTAAAAACCATCAAACAATATATGCCGCCCCGCTCCTATTATGTGCGAGGCTTTGAGGCGCATCTGGTGGTGGTCTGCTATCATTATTATGAAAGCGATATTCTGAAAAATGTAGAGCAGGTGATCCAGGCCAGCGACGGAACCGTGATCTACGGCATGTGCGATACCGCCGCCGCGACGAGCCGAAAGGAACTTCCTCCGGGCAGTACCCTGGATCAGAGCG
The DNA here is from genome assembly GCA_946630035.1 of uncultured Lachnospiraceae bacterium. Lineage (GTDB taxonomy): Bacteria > Bacillota > Clostridia > Lachnospirales > Lachnospiraceae > UBA3305. The sequence goes on along the minus strand of CAMOYN010000001.1, from coordinate 372 downwards.
AAAACCGCAATGTCATCAAGGCAATCGAGATGGCCTCCCGTTCCCTGCAGATGAAGAAGCTGCTCAGCACCGATTCCGTGCACTCCCAGACCCTGACCTCTCTCGTCCGGGCCCTGCAGGAATCGGATTCGGAAACCGAAGCCCATGTGCAGAGAACGCAGAAAATGGGAGCTGCCCTCGGGCGTCGCGTCGGGCTCAACGACGTACAGCTGGCCGGACTCAACCTCCTCTGCCTGCTGCACGACATCGGCAAGATCGGCATTCCCCTGGAGATCCTCAACAAGCCCGGCAAGCTGACCGACCAGGAATGGGAAGTCCTCCGGAGCCATGCGGAAAAGGGATATCAGATCGCCCTGTCCTCCGATGAATTAA